>JAGGYV010000323.1 GCA_021162325.1 Desulfobacteraceae bacterium
TCTTTTATAATTTTTTCTAAAATAGTAGATTTGTCATTTTCCAAGAGATCAGCTTTGATATCTTCCTCTGTGAATCCAAAACAATAACATACTAAATCATTCATGATATTCCTTTTCTTCCCCAGTTTTTTATGGCCCAAGTAATTTTGCAGCTCTTTGACATCCGCGCCGGATTCGGCCAGGTGGACCGCAATGGAATGTTTTAAGGTGTGCCAGTGGGCTTTATCCTCCGGAAGTTTGGCCTTGCCGGCATAGTGTTTCATTAACCGGTCCAGTTGCCGCGAAGAAATCGGATTGCCCTTTCGCGACACAAAAAGAGGATCCCCGTTTTTGACCTGGGATTCTCTGATATATTTTTTCAGCAGGTTTTTCCGCTTGTCATCCAGGCGAATGGTATTTGAAATGGAATTTTTCAGGCGCGTGCAAAAAAGTTCCTCGCCCGGCTCGTTAAAATGTTCCTGTTGAAGCTTGCCGATTTCAGAGACCCGAAGCCCGCAGAGATACCCGATATTGAACATGGCCAGATCCCGCAGCACAAACGGGTAGTCTTTTTGCCGTTCAATGCTCCGGAACAGCTTTTTTAATTCCTTCTGAGTAAAGTATTTGATTTTTTCCATGGTCCCCTATTCTCTTACGGCTGATAATGACTATTTTCAGCAATTAGAACACTTGAATCATGTTTACACAAGTTGAGAGCTTGAAGCAATTTTGTTATAAAAAGCATCTTGTTGCTTTGTGGTGAACTGAAAATAAACCATAGTGCTATCAATTTTTTTATGTCCAAGATAATTTTGCAGCTCTTTCACGTCCGCGCCGCTTTCAGCCAGGGGAACTGCTGATTTTTTTGCTTCACTCTTAGAGAATCCCTGTTTTTATCATTTCCCAAGTTTTAATATTCTAATGGCCCCTTGAATAACCAAAATAAAAATAATTGCTCCAATGATTAAGTCAGGCTTGTTTGAGTTTAACCAATTCACCAAAACGCCTGCGGTAATGACTCCAAGGTTAATAATCACATCATTCGAAGTAAAAATCATGCTTGCTTGCATATGAGCCTCTTTGCTTTTTGATTTCTGAAGAAGGTATAAGCAAATTGTGTTAGCGATAAGTGCCAAAATTGAAATAATAATCATAGTTGAAAAGTCCGGCATTTTTTCCACTCCTACAAACCTTCTAATAACTTCTACAAATCCAATAATTGCAAGTGTGATTTGAAAATATCCAGCCAGGTGCGAAATTTTCTTTTTTTTTACCAACGTTCCGCCAACTGCAAACAGACTGATTATGTATACAAATGAGTCAGCAAGCATATCTAAACTGTCAGCAACAAGACCCATTGATTCGGAAACCATGCCTGTTGTCATTTCAATTATGAAGAATGCAAAATTTATTGCAAGGACAGCCCAAAGCAATTTTCGTTGGTTCGTTTGTTCTTTAAAATTAGCTTGGACGGATTGTTCAGTTTTAATTCGTTTTCCACCTAAATTTAAATCAATTACGGAGCGTTCAATTTCCTTTAATTTGCCTATATGAACAACAGTTAACATTCGGTTCGGTATGTCAAATTCGAGAGACTTAACCTCCGGGATTTCATCAAGCTTCATCCTGATTAGGACCTCTTCAGAGGGGCAGTCCATTTTAGTGATTTCAAATACTGTTTTTTCCATTCGTTTTCCTTTTAAGGCTTGTTTTGGGTGCCTCGTTTCTCGAATTGAACATCTGTTGTCCAACAGTCGGCACCTGATCTGCTGGAATTTTATTTTTTTTACTTTACAGAAAAAACTTGAATCGCTCAATACAATGAGGTTCGGGTGCGGCATGGATAAGCTCAGAGGTGTATAGCACTATTAGGACCAACAAAACATTTAACGTCTGTGGGGTCGTCCTGACACCCTTCAACAGATTTCATTAAAAAATCCAAGGCAGAACCAATGCTGAAAAGAACGCTATAGATTTTACAAAAAATACTGGTGCGGGAGAGAGATAACAAGTCCTCTCTTTTTTAATCCTTTCAAGTTCCCTGACTTTGTTCTCGGGCAAAAGACCCGAGTAACCGACTAATCTTTCAGTAAATAAAAACCAACAAAGGGCTTTTCATCAGGAAGGGCGACATTGATTTTTATTATGGCTTAATTTATAGAATTTTAACCGTACAAAGTGAAATATATTATGGATTCAAAATGAAAGGGTGTTCTTGTTTATATCGTCACTAATGGTTTTAAATTAATTACAGAGGCTTTGGAGTCGCGCTTTTGCTCGTACATCATTCCATCCGCTCGCTTTAAAAAATGATCAACCGCCTCTTTGTTTTTCAGTGTCACCATGCCAATCGAAAGACCTGCACCCCACGGACGCAAGCGCTCATTAATGTCCTGCTCAATTTGGTCAACCCTGGCCTTAATCCCAGAAACCTTGCTACGATCTTTATTTGGCATAAGAATGGCGAATTCATCACCGCCGACCCTGTAACAGGTATCGCAAGCTTTGCGAACCGAACTTGCAAGCCATTGGGCGGTTTCTTTGAGCATTCGGTCGCCCTGGTGGTGGCCGTGTTGGTCATTGACGGCCTTAAAACAATCGATATCGATAAAAGCCAGAGTAAGAACCGTGTCCTCCCGCTGAGCCTTAAGGACTTCGGAAACAAGATCGCCCTGAAACTTTCTTTTGTTGTTCAAGCCAGTGAGACCGTCTGATTCGCTAAGCTGAATCAACTTTCTTTGATTCTGAAGCACTTTCCAAATGATAATCCCGATAACAAGGCTCATCAAAATATCGGAGATCCAATCACGTGGTGACTCAAACCAACTTTGACATTTTTCCAGCAACTCCGACACAAACGGTACCAAAATCAGGAGGTAAAGAAAAAAACTCTTTTTCATGGGACTCGATATTTCGGGTTTATATAACATTGACTCTTTTGGCTTCTCCTAAGTTTCCAGTACTCTCAGGCCCGCTTCCTCAGTAGTCATTATGACCATCAAGACAGATCCTGTATCACCGAATAGGTTTAAAACCCAAAAGCGGCCTGTACTGTGACAATATCAACTGACTTATTATCATCCTCCACAACGGACCATTCTGCGGTCAGTTTGTTGGCCGGTCCCTTAATATAATAGTTGCACCCCACTCCGTAGACGGTCGTGTCATCAGTGCCGGGCTCGTCAGGCATGATGACGCTCCAATGTGCAAAAGGTTGAATTCTTTCCGCAAAGAGAACGCCTGTTTTAATTGAAAAAATATCACCATCCGTACCGGCTGTTAAGTCCGACCAGGTAACAGAGTTGACCGCATTGTTGATCCAGGTATAAGCGGCTTCAGCGGTAATTGCGCATGAATCCATGGGCAGGTCAAGGTGTACATCTGCAGTATATGCTTCATAGTTGCGCTCTATTCCTGCGCCTGCAGGGGTTGGGTAATACATCAGGTCGGGCTGGAAATCAAACCCGCCGCCAATGGCCAGAATTTTCTTTTTTCCCAGATAGGTCCCTTTGTTGAACCAGCCGGTTTCAGTATCAAACAGGTTTAGGCTGAGACGGCCTGCAAATCGCAGATTATCGTCTTCATTAATTACCTGGGTTTTAGTAGCGGCAGCATCAAGATCGCCTTTGTTATTTTCAACGCCTTCGCCGACCATCAGACGATACTGGAGCTTATCTTCCAACACATTACCCCATAAGGTTATGCTATCATCCCGCCCGACTTTGCTCGGATAGAAAATCCCGCTGCGAAGGCCGCCCTGTCCCCAATCGAGTTCAGTAGTCAGCAATGCTTTTGTTGAAGTGGTGCCGTAGTTGCGGGTAAAAGGGATATACATGCGCCCGACCTGTACCATTAAATCGTCACCGAGTACTTTGTAGTTGATCCAACCGTCCCTTAACGCAAGACTGGAACCAAGCCCCATGCTCGGATTATCCAGACCTTCTTGGCCGATACGATCGCCGGCATAATGCACAAAAAAGCTTAGGTCTGATGTGACGGTGCCTTTGACACTAAGATATGTACGTCTGATCATGAAATCGTTCAGGCTATCATCCCAATTTCCATCACCGTTCCTGTCATAATTGCCGATATATTGATACCACGCCTGCCCCCAGTAACCGATACTCAGGGATTTATCACCGTCTCGATATAGCTCAAACGACCATGAAACAGCTGGTGCTAAAATCAACACACTTAAAATCAATAATATTTTTCGAATCATTTGCCTCTCTCCATTATGTATTTTTTGAGTAAAACAATTAAAGCAATTCCATGTTCAGCCTTAACTGCTCTACTATAAATCTTTTAGCTGTTGGTTACAATCAAAGCCGGATGATAATACCCTCATACGAACCGTCAACAACCGGGTTCACAGCTCAACCCAACTGTGCCGTCAATATCATTCAGCTGGTGGAATGTATCAGTATTTTGACCTGCAGGCGGCTGAATTTGAGGGTGAATGACTGGTTGCTGTTCTATAAAAGTGCTCTCTTGGGCGAATGGCTCGAATGCCGCTGAACCAGCTTGGTTGTTCTCTATGATGCCTGGGCTATAAAAGCCTACCGTTGCCATCAGGACAAACATTGCCATGACACCGGCAATTGCCATTTTCCACTTTCGCCTCTGTAGGGACTTTGTCCGGCTACCCCCTGAAAGCACTTTAAAGAAAGGTTCTTTCTTTTCGTCTTTGAGACAGCGAGAAATGTATTCATGGAGACGGTTCACGCTATCTATCCTATTCTCCTTGTCTTCAGCGGTTGCGCCTCTGACAATCTGGTCGATGGCTTTAAAAAAAGACGATTCAACACTGTTGAGATACACGGATTTTAATGGATGGGACTTGGCAGCCGTCGCGCCCTCGACAGCTTCGTAAAGCATTTTCCCCAAAGAGTAAATGTCTGCTTGTTCATTCGCCCATTTCAAATCAAAAAACTGTTCCGGTGCCATGTATATTGGAGAACCAAAAACAGCCATCGACCGGGTGACCGGCTTTGACCATTTAGATCGAACCAGACCAAAATCAGCAATCTTCGGAGAGCTGCCGTCCATAAAAATATTCTCCGGCTTGAGGTCTCGGTGAATGATGCCGGCTTCGTGCAGTGCTCTTATGCCGTCAATGACCGGTAAAAAATAGTTTCGAAGCCATTCACGGGAAATCGTTTCGTCCGGATAGAACCCTTCTCGGTCCATTGTTGACCGCAGGGTGCCACCCGGGAGATATTCCATAACAATAAATTCGATTGGAATCTCTTTGTTGTTTTGATGGATAACAGTGGCTCCGTAGTCATGAACCGTTATCACGTTAGGATGTTGAACTTTAGCCATTGCTTGAACTTCCCGGCGAAACCGCTGTAGCCCGGTCTCTTTTTCGGCTTCATCATCAAGCGACTCCAGCCAGCTTTGGGAAATAACCTTAATAGCCACATCTCGTTTCAGCTCGAGCTGATGCGCACGGTAAACTTCGCCCATGCCGCCCTTTGCGATAAATTCAAGAATCACCCATTTTTCATTTATTATGAAGCCTGTCTTGAGTATGTTGGACGTTGTGTTTTCCATTGTGATTTTCCTTTTATCGATTTTCGAGACTATGGTGTTTATCGGTATCTCCTTTGCCGACGAGCACAGATTTCATGATTTCATATTCTGATTCGATGACATCTCCTCTTGTGAACCGCTCTTCTAAGATCCTTAATGAATCGGTACGATCCTTTCCAGCTCGGCTTTGATCATGTTTTCCGGACATGCCCCATTTTTTTGGCATGATCATCCGCCGAATTGCGCCAATTCCAGCGGCCTGCCTGAGGCCGCTGATGTAAAAGGCGCTTTTGTTATAAAGATATTTGAAAGTACCGCCGAGCATAGTTCGTAGCTCCTTAGAGCAGAGGGGCGTATGCCCCCCTGTCTGTTACCAGCATCCCCTGTAATTGCAATATTCATGATAATTAGGAGATGCTGAGTGATTTGCGCCCCGCGAGGGCACGTTGTATTTCTGGGCCTTTTGTTGAATTTGATTGTTCAGCTTAGCGATTTCCTCTTGAAGCTGACCCGCCCGTTTCGGGTCCGGATTTTGCTGCGCCATAAGGGCACTGTATTCGCCATGTTTGGCCGCAATCTCTTCCCGAATAGATGCTGTATCATTCATAAAGCTTTGGTTATAGCTATTCTGGTTGCCATAGTAACCTGAACCAGAGCCCCGTCCGCAACCGCCCCAATCGCCATCCCAGGAACAAGCCATTGCTGAGCCAGCGATAAAGCCGGCTGACATCATAACTGCGAGTATCATAATAATTCGTTTGTACATAATTTCCTCCTTCTTTTTATGGTGCTTTTTTATGGATTAACCAGGTTGATGATCAATGTTGACAATTAAGATTGCAAACCACATGCCAAAAGCTTCGGTCTTGTTGTAACTACTTATATTTATATCAAATTCAATTATATCCGATGGGTTTCCGCCTTTTTTAAACTATTCTTATTGATAAGTTTGTATAACTTTTATACAGTCATCGGGAAAATAATATACATGTTTTGATTTGAGCTCCATGGTAGCCAATAAGGCAACGACCCCATCAAGCATAGCCATAGCATTCAACTATGATGCCAGCACTGTAATCATATTGACTTGGGTATGACTATTGCATTTGTTATTATGATTAAATCTATTTGAATTGACCCCACAAAGATTGAAATGGTGAATATGTTTAAATTGTTTCCCAGAAAATCAAGCCTCAGGAAATCTATTAAGTTTTATACCCAATCAACAATGATTGTCGGGGCGACCTTGATCTTGCTGGTTGTGGTGGTTGTCCTTGCCTTAAACAACCTCAACCGGGAAAAGCATTATATGTCCCAAATATTAATGGAGAAAGGGGCGTCACTGATTAAATCGTTCGAGGCTGCAACCCGGACAGGGATGAAATCCATGCACTGGGAAGGACAACAGGTTCAACAACTTCTTGAAGAAGTGGCAAGGCAACCAGATGTATTGTTTTTGATTGTCACGGATAAAAAAGGAAAAATCTTGGCACATAACGATCCAAGTTTGATCGATGGGCGTTACCTGACAGAAAATGTCTTTGCGTCCTTGAATCCGTCCCGCGAAGAAAATTGGCGTATCACCGAAAAAAAAGGGGACAGAGCCTTCGAGGTGTATCGGGAATTTATTCCGTTTTCGCGTGACGATATTCAGATATCCGGAAGGGATGAGGGCTGTTGTCCAGGATGCGCCAACGCTTGGTTTTTTCCAAAAAATAACACGAAACAAAATCAAATAATATTTGTCGGATTCGACATATCCCCGTTTGAAGACGCCCGAAAAGAAGATGTCCGTAATACCGTGATTGTTTCCACAGTGCTGTTGATATTGGGGATTACCGGCTTTTTGACCTTGTTTGTAGCCCAGAGTTACCGCTCAACAAAAAGGCAGCTTCAAGATACGAGTGCCGTTGCCAATGAAGTGGTAACAAATATGCCTGTCGGTTTGCTTGTTTTAGGGCGCTCCGGTCAGATTGTACTGCTAAATACGGCTGCGGAGTCTATCACTGGCCTTTCTTTTAATGTTGTCCAGGGCAAACCTTTCGATTCATTATTACCAACTGAGTTGGTTGAGATGGTAGCGACGCTTGAACCCGATGAAGGGAAATTGGACCGTGAAATGGATTATGTTTTCGCCGATGGCCCATCTATCCCGCTAAGCGTAACCGCTGCGCGTATAATAAACGATGATGGGGAATTTGTTGGGAATGTCTTGCTGTTAATTGATCTGAAGGAAATCAAGCAGCTCCGTGAAGCCGTCTCGCGAAAAGAAAAACTGGCTGCAATTGGCGGCCTTGCAGCTGGTGTCGCCCATGAAATCCGGAACCCCTTGAGTTCAATCAAAGGGATGGCGTCATTTTTTCGCGATAAATTCCCTGATGGCAGCGATGACAACGAAGCTGCCGGGGTCATGATAAAAGAAGTTGATCGGTTGAATCGAGTCATCAGCGAACTCCTCGAGTTCGCACGACCGTCGAAAATAGACTTAAAAGCATCTGATATCAATGCTGTGCTTGATCATTCCGTACGCTTGATCGGGCAGGATGCGGACGTAAAAAACATCAAAATCGATCTGGAAACGAACAACAATTTGCCGGCCGTAATGTTGGACCCCGACCGGTTCACACAATGCCTGCTGAATTTATATTTAAACAGCATTCAATCGATGGTGTCAGGTGGGAAATTGACCGTCAGGAGTGATTCCAACGAGGATAAATTTGTTGAAGTCACAGTGAAGGATACGGGGGCTGGCATTCAGAAGAAAGATCTTAATCATGTTTTTGATCCGTATTTTACTACCAAGCCCACAGGAACAGGACTTGGACTTGCTATTCTTCACAAAATAGTCGAGGCCCATGAGGGGAAAATAACTGTTTATAGTGAACCCCATAAGGGAACAACTTTTACTATCCAAATCCCTATCGCAACCGTATAAAGAGGAATAGGAAGGAAAATAATGAGCACTGAGGCGCAACCTTTAATCCTGATCGTTGATGATGACACCGGTCATCTCTCCACCTTGAGAACAATCATTAAAAGCTGGGGCTATCGTGTAGAAGGGGTGGATGATGGCAAAGCCGCCGTAAAAAAGGTTAAAGAAAAAGCTTTTGATTTGATCTTAATGGATGTCCGGATGGCGGTTATGGACGGGATTGAGGCATTGTCGAATATCAAGGCATATAATCCATCAATACCCGTACTGATCATGACCGCCTATTCCTCAGTCGAATCAGCCGTGGATGCCATGAAAACCGGTGCCTATGACTACCTGACCAAGCCGCTCGATTTTGATGAGTTGAAGCTGATTATGGAACGGGCGTTGGAACATATGCGTTTGAAAGCCGAGAACAAAACGTTAAAGGAAAAGCTTCACTCGCGGGCAATATTAAACGATATTATCGGCACCAGCCTCCCCATGAAAAAGTTACTGGAAATGGTAGTCATGATTGCCCCTTCTGAAGCCACAGCTCTGATTACTGGTGAAAGCGGCACGGGAAAGGAACTTGTCGCAAGAGCAATCCATACAAACAGCAATCGGCGAAATGGGCCGCTGGTGTCGGTTAATTGTGCTGCACTGCCTGAATCCCTACTGGAGTCTGAACTGTTTGGCCATGAAAAAGGAGCCTTTACCGGCGCAGACAAGCGTCGAGAAGGACGATTTATGCAGGCGGACAAAGGGACTATCTTTCTGGATGAGATCGGAGAAATATCCGTGGTCATGCAGGTCAAGCTCCTTCGCGTCATTCAAGAAAGAGAAATCCAACGGGTCGGCGGGGACAAGACGATAACTGTAGATGTCCGTGTTATGGCAGCTACCAATCAAAATTTGCCCGATATGGTGGCAGCCGGAAAGTTCAGAGAAGATCTTTATTACCGGTTAAACGTGGTACATATGAATGTCCCCCCTTTAAGAGAACGGATCGAGGATATCCCATTATTGGCACAACATTTTTTAAACATATATGCAAAAAAAAACGGTAAACAAATAAAAGGTTTCACGCCGGCCGCCATGAACATGCTGCTCAAGTATGATTGGCCCGGCAATGTCCGGGAAGTGGAAAATGCGGTGGAACGTGCCGCGATTCTCACGCTGGATGAATACATTAGCGAAAAACTGCTCCCGATGAGTATTTCAGAATCTGATGAGCACGCGGAGATGGTGGATAAGTTCTTACCGTCAAACGACGAATCCAAATCATTGGAAGGAATTGAACGAGAAACTATATTGTCAACGTTGGAAACCGTCGGTGGCAATAAAA
>JAGGYV010000071.1 GCA_021162325.1 Desulfobacteraceae bacterium
AATGCGGTTCAGATGATCAGCTGGCAAATGAGAACATCGCCATTGCAAAGGTGTTGTCTAACTGGGAGTGTCTTGACGGCATTATCGGCGGGTGTATTCTGGTTAAAGGCACAATGGTTGCGTATACTATCGGCGAGCGGCTCATTGATGATACACTGGTGGTCCATTTTGAAAAGGGGGATACGGATTACAAAGGGGTGTACCAGGCGGTGAACCAAATGTTTCTGGAACATGAGACGCCTGACTTGTCTGACACGGTATCCGGTATGCGGCGTGAGGGTATTCAGCGGGTGAACCGTGAGCAGGACCTGGGAGATGAGGGGTTGCGCAAATCCAAGAAGTCATACCATCCGGTTAAATTTTTGAAAAAATATCAGGTTGATTTTTTGCCATAGACAATGATTGCCAGGTGAATTGAAATATGCGTATTTTGCTTGTCGAAGATGAAAAGAAAATCGCCTCTTTTATTGAAAGGGGATTGACTGAACAGCACTACAGTGTTGATGTCGCTTATGACGGGAACGAGGGGTTGTACCTGGCTGAAATAAACCCCTATGATCTGATTATTTTAGATATTATGCTTCCCGGTAAAGACGGGTTTGCAGTTTGCCAGGAGTTGAGAAAGAAAGAATTTGATGTCCCGATTCTCATGCTCACGGCCCGCGATGATGTTCGCGATAAAATATACGGCCTGGATTCCGGAGCGGATGATTACCTGACAAAACCCTTTGCATTCGGGGAGTTTCTGGCCCGTGTCCGGGTGTTATTGCGAAGACAGCGGACCCAACAAACCACCACCCTGAAAGTGGCGGACCTGGAACTGGATCAACTGACCCATACGGTGACCCGTGCCGGGGAAAATATTGAACTGACCAGCACTGAATATGCGTTGCTGGAATACCTGATGATTCATGCCGAACAGGTGGTCACCCGAACCATGATTTCCGAGCATGTGTGGGACCAGGATTTTGACAGTTTCTCCAATGTGATTAATGTGTATGTGAACTATGTGCGCAAGAAAGTCGACGCCGGGTTTTCAAAAAAACTCATCCATTCGGTGCGGGGCAGGGGATATATGATAAAAGACGAACGTTGAACATTCAACGTTCAACATCGAACGTCCAATTTTGGCCCATAAGAAAGACCGCCGGGTCTCTTGCTCTGCGATCGAACAAAACTGAAGACTGAAGACTGAAGTAAAAAATTTTTGTTCTTGACGGATGATGCACTATGTTTTTCAAAAGAAATAATGCAACTTCTTTTTTATTTTTAAAAGAAGAGCGAAGCGATATCCTCCTTCGACATTCGATGTTGGACGTTGGATGTTCGGCGTTTATTTTTTTCTTTCAACCTTCAACCTTCAGCCTAATCCCCTATTAAAATGAAACTCAATTCCATCCGATTTAAAGCCAGTGTTCTTTATACATCTATTCTGGCAATTATCCTGGTTATTTTCAGCGGGGTTCTGTTCAGCGTTACAGGGCACATCCTTTTTCGTGACGTGGATGAAGAACTTCAAATCAAAGCGGCTGAAATTGTTAATATTTTAAAGTCTTATGAAAAACTCAAACAAACGGAATCCCGTCACCAGCACTTAATCAACAAACTGCTGGGTGTTGAGGACCGGGCGCGGTTGATTATTGATGATCTATGGCGTTCGGATATGCAGGCACTCAATTTAAAAAGTGATTATATCAATATTTTAAATGTTCACGGCCAGCCCATCATTAAATCCCAGAATTTTAATAAAGAAATCACCGCATTGTTTCGAAACGAGCTCCCTTTGTCACTCACTTCTGTGATTTTTAAAAATCTCAAAAATTCAAATCACCGGTTGAGGGCTGTTAACCTACCGTTTTCATTTGGAAACCGGCATCTTCTGGTAATTCAGATCGGTACGCCGCTGGATTCCGTGATTCATATTCTGAGTCAATTGCTGTATTTTATCGGAGCCGGCATTTTGTTTATCCTGGGTCTGACCAGTTTCCTGGGTAGTTTTTTTGCCAGAAGGATTTTAAAGCCCGTGTTGAATGTGACAAAAATTGTGGATGATATATCCCATAAAGACCTGAACCTGAGGATCCCGGAAATGTCAGTTGATGAGGAGATGAAGCGCTTGATCAGCTCTTGTAATGCCATGATTGAGCGCCTTGAAAAATCGTTTGATCACGTCAATGAGTTCAGTTCCCATGTGGCCCACGAACTAAAAACACCATTGGCCATTATTCGGGGCGAAGTGGAGCTCGCTTTGAGTGAAACCCGTGATGCCGAAGAATATCAAAGGGTTTTAAATATCAGCCTGGAGGAAATCGACCGGTTGATTCGAATCATTAAGGATCTGCTTTTGCTGGCACGGCTCGATTATAACCCGGATGTGTTTCAGTTTGAAAACATCAGCCTGAAGGCGTTTCTTGAAGAAATTTGTGAATACAGCCACATCCTGGCGGAACAAAAAGGGTTGGTCTCTGAGTTGAAAATTCCGGAATCAGCGCATTATATTGACGGTGATAAAATTCATTTAAGACGCCTGTTTTTGAATTTGATCAACAATGCGGTGAAGTTTACCCCTATGGGCGGAAAAATCAGCATTGTCCTGAGCGTTAAGGAGAACAGGGCCCAGATTGCTGTTTCAGACACGGGAACCGGGATTTTATGGGAAGACCAGGAAGCAATTTTTGATAAATTTTTTCGTTCCCATTCCCCGGGTCATAAAACGGAACCCGGCAGCGGACTCGGCTTGAGCATTGCCCGTTCCATCGCCCGGGCCCATCAGGGTGAAATTGTTGTCCATAGCGAACCCGGACAGGGTACCACGTTTACCGTCAGTCTCCCGGTTGCCTGAAGTCTGAAAAGTAAGAAAATTTTAATCTTTTTTTAACCTTCTTCTAACCTTGCTTTCCTTATAGTTGAATCGTGCTCATGAAATGATTAACTTTAAAAAAGCAGGTTCAAAATGAATATCCTGATTGTGGATGATGAAGAAAGGATCAGAAGCGTTTTCGTCAAAATTATGCAAAGGGAAGGCTTTCATGTATTTGAAGCAGCCAATGCAAGGGATGCGTATGATTTGTTATTGGAAAACCCGGTGGATCTGATTCTGTTGGATATCAATATGATGGATGTCGATGGGACGGTTTTGTATGAGATTGCGCAGATGTTTTGTAAAAAATCGAAAATTATTGTGACCAGTGTTTATCCGCTCGAAGATCAGAAAAGACTCATTCGGGGAGCCGCAGATTACTTTGACAAATCAGACAGCCTCCAGGTGCTGATTCACAAGGTTCATCGGCTGATGGGGAAAAGCCCGAATGCGGCGCAGTCGACGTCAGTTTAAATATAATTGAAAAAAAGGAGATCGACGATGAAATTTCTGGGAAAAAACGGGTTAAACAACCGAGGGAAAACTTTTGGGGTTTTATCGGCTGTAATTATCATAGCGGTATCAATATTTGTTTTCACACCTTATTCAACAACCGCCGCCGGCACGCATGCACCGGCCGTAAAAATGGTTCCTCAGAATTTTACGCAGCTGGCCAAAAACTGCGGGCCGGCTGTGGTGAACATCAGTACGGTCAAAACCCTCACCAGCAGGGGCGGCCGTGTTTTTGAACATTTTTTCGGAGGGCCTCATGGCCGGCCGGATCAGTTTAACAGATTCTTTGAGGATTTTTTTAGAAATCAGCCTCACCGGGAATTCAAACAAAGCAGTCTGGGCTCCGGTTTTATTCTGGACAAGGACGGCTATATTGTTACCAATAACCATGTCATTGACGGTGCGGATGAAGTTTTGGTCAAGCTGAAAGACGGAAAGGAATATCCGGCTGAAATTATGGGAAAAGATGTATCCACGGACCTGGCGCTGATTAAAATCAAGGCAGATCATGATCTGCCCGTGTTGAATCTGGGCGACTCGGACAAGTTGGAAATTGGGCAGTGGGTGCTTGCCATTGGAAGCCCGTTCGGACTGGAACATACGGTCACCGCAGGAATTATCAGTGCAAAAGGCCGGGTGATCGGTGCCGGTCCCTATGATGATTTCATTCAGACGGATGCGTCCATCAATCCCGGAAACAGCGGCGGCCCCCTGATCAACATGTATGGGGAGGTCATCGGTATTAACACCGCCATCATTGCCGGCGGTGACGGTATTGGTTTTGCCATTCCGGTGAATATCGCCAAGGAAATTTTTGCACAATTAAAGGACAACGGTGAGGTGACCCGTGGATGGCTGGGCGTTGCTATTCAGGATTTGGACAAGGATCTGAAGGGCTATTATGGCGTCGAAAAGGGTGTGCTGATCTCGGAAGTTTTTGAAGGTGATCCGGCCGATAAAGCCGGAATTCAGGCAAAGGACATCATCGTTTCCATCAATGGAGATGCCGTTGATTCAAGCCGGGATCTGACCCGGTTGATTGCCGGTCTTGGTGTCGGCAGTAAAGCAAAGGTACAGGTAAACCGGGCCGGCAAAATAAAAACATTTAAGGTGAAAATTGCCCGGCGGGATGACGAGAATCTTTTTGCATCCGATAGCGGTCCTATGGGGCGCATGGAAAGCGAACTGGGAATTGAAATTTCAAACATAACGCCTGAAATGTTAAAGCAATTTAATTTTGGCGACTCGGACGGCGTAATTGTGGTAAATGTTCAGCCCGATAGTAAAGGTAGCAAGGCCGGCGTTGCCAAAGGCGATATCATAAGGGAAATAAATCATCAGCCGGTTCAGGATGTTTCCGATTATAACAAGATCGTTAATGATGTAAAAAAAGGGGAGGCTATTCAGATGCATATTCGTCGGTTAAACAAAGGATTCGTGGTGGTGAAAATAATCAAATAATGATGGCTTTGTAAACATATTTAAATTATCGGGTGGGCGGATAGCCGCCGTTCACCCGTGATTCGACTCCCTTGCTCCCGGGAAGAGACCATCTTTTACCCCCTAAAAGGTCGTCTTCTTTGTGCCCTCCGCTTAACCCGGGGGTGAGAGGGTTTTTCCCTTGAATTAACTCAAATGATATCAAGGGATTCTTTTTATACCTTCCGTCTTCATCATGTCTTTATCATGTCTTCACAAATTTCTCGCTTTTGCGGGGGATTATAGTGAGTGACGAAAATATTGATGACAGGCTATTGATTTTTAGGCTCACTTCAGATAGTTTTATTCAAAATTTCAACGCATTCAATTATTGTAAAAACACAAATGACTTTACCGGATTTTTCGGGAACCGGCCGGCAATTAAATGACGCCTCATATTGTTATTATCGATGATGAACCGATCACGCTCAAGCAGCTTCGGCGAATCCTTGAAAAAGAAGGATATCAGGTTGCGGCTTTTTCTAATCCGCAGCGGGCGCTCAAGCATATTGAAGCCTCGCCCTGCGATCTTGTAATCAGCGACGTTAGAATGCCGACCATGAACGGACTGGATTTGATGACACGGGTCAAGGCGCGTTTTCCGGATACGGAAGTGATTCTGATTACCGGTTATGCGTCTTTAGACGGTGCGGTCGAGGCCACCAAGGAAGGCGCTTTTTATTATCTTGAAAAACCGTTTACACCGGACCAGGTCCGGGACCTGGTGAAACAGGCCTTAAAACTCCGGCGCACCAGGAAAACCGTGTCGGAAGAATCGGCCACCGGCGCCCAGAACTTTCAGGTCCCGGTTATTATCGGGAAGAGCAAAAAAATCCAGGAAGTCATATCCATCATTCGGCAGATCGGACCCACGGATTGCAATGTGATGATCACCGGTGATTCCGGCTGCGGCAAAGAGCTCGTGGCCCGTGCGATTCATGCGGAAAGTAAACGGGCCCAAGGGCCTTTTTTGGCGTTTAACTGCGGCGCGCTGAGCGAGACCCTCATTGATAATGAACTTTTCGGGCATGAGAAAGGCGCTTTTACGGGAGCGGAAAGCCGGAGCGCCGGATTGCTGGAAGCCGCCTCCGGCGGCACGCTTTTTCTCGACGAAATCGGTGAAATGCCTCATTCCATGCAAGTTAAGCTCCTTCGGGTGCTTCAGGAAGATGAACTGATTCGGGTGGGCGGCTGCAATCCCATCACGATTGATGTGCGCATCGTGTCTGCCACATCCGTTGACGTGAAAGCGGCAGTGAATGAAAATACGTTTCGCAAGGATCTGTATTTTCGCATCAATGTCGTGAATATCAAGCTGCCCGGATTAAACAAACGAAAAGAAGACATTCCTCTGCTGGCCTACCATATTCTCAGCCGCTTAAACCGACGGGGCGACAAAAATATCCATGCTATCTCCCGGAAAGCCATGTCCCTGTTGCGCAACTATCCGTTTCCCGGCAACGTGCGGGAATTGGAAAATATTCTTGAACGGGCGGTGGCTGTCAGCTCTGGAGATGTTATTCGTGTCTGTGATCTGCCCCCGGATTTGATCGAGTTTGAACTTCAGGCATACAAGCCGCCGGATGAACAATTCATGACCCTGGCCGAACTGGAGCAGGACTATATTTCTCATTTGCTCAAAATAACCGGTGGAGTTCGCAATAAAACCGCCGATATTCTCGGCATTGACCGTGCTTCATTGTGGCGGAAAATGAAAAAATACGGCATGGGTTAATCTTCAACTTCCCTAACCCGTATAAACCGGAAAAGTTAAAAGTGAACTAAAGTTTGAAGTGAGCTAAAGTTATGGTTAATGCCTTCGGCATTTTCAATTTTTATATTAAAAATGATCGCGCGTTTTGCGCAGTCCATAACTTTAGGCACTTTAGATCACTTTAGTCACTTCACACTTTTTGAGTTTTTAAAAAAGTTTGCCAAAAAAATACAAACATCAGAGATAAGAAACTAATGAATCGCATGAAAAGCTTTTTTGCAACACGCACGTTCGTTTTTGCAACAATTCAATTCCTTGTCCTACCCACACAATAATTTCCTTCTTATTTTTTAATTCCGTTGCATTCTGAAACATTTCTCTCTTTACATCCAATTTTAATAAAAATGAATATTTTATAATTAAAGCAAGTTAAAAATATATCGGAACTTGGCAGGTATTTTGCATACTCATGACCTATAGGAGGCGGAATATGTCCCGTAGCATTTTGCTTGTTTTTGAAAATGAAAAAGTATTACCTGAAGCGTTGATATACGCACGGGAGTTTGCCATGCGCATCGACGCAAAGGTCACTCTATTGATGATCGAGCCCATGTTATTTGAGGGGCGCACTGTTATCAGCCCCAAAAGAAACTCCATCCGGAATATTGAGATAAGGGCGGGAAAAGTTTTATCCGATTGCCTGCAAGGCTTTATCCAGGAGGGTATTGAAGTGAATTCTGCGCTCAAAATCGGAGATCCGGCTCAGGAGCTGATGAAATTTTTAGCGGACCGACCGCCGTTTCAGGCCATCGTCTGGGGAAGCGGGCATGATTTGCCGGACAAAGGCAGAGGCTCCCAGCGTCACTGGATGTCCAGGGTTGTCGGCAGCCTGGAGTGTCCGCTGCTGGCCGTCAGTAAAAGATAAAATTAAAACCAATTTTTTGAAATATAAATTCTAAAGCGGAGTGAATATGGAACCTTTGACTTTTGATATGATCCTGGTGATGGCCATGATCGGACTGGCTATCTTTCTTTTTATCGTTGAGTGGGTCAGGGTGGACGTGGTTGCGATTCTGATGATGGTCACCCTGCCCCTGCTGCATCTGGTGACCCCCAAAGAAGCGTTTGTCGGACTGAGCAGCAACGCAGTAGTTTCAATTATTGCGGTTATCATTATCGGTGCGGGCATGGACCGGACCGGCATGATTAATAAACTGGTGGCCCCGGTGTTGCGCATTGCCGGCAACAGTTCTTCCAGGATCATTATTGCCATATCCGTTACCGTGGCGGTTATTTCCAGTTTTATGCAGAATATCGGTGCGGCCGCGCTTTTTCTGCCCGCGATTCAGCGAATCAGTAAAATGCAGAAAATCCCTCTCAGCCGTTTACTGATGCCGATCGGGTTTTCCGCCATCCTGGGTGGCACCATTACCCTGGTAGGATGCAGTCCGCTGATCCTTTTAAATGATCTTTTGGCACCGTTTAATTTAGAACCGTTTGGATTGTTTGACGTCACGCCCATCGGTCTGGTCCTTGTTTTCAGTGGCATCACATGCTTTGTTCTTTTCGGCCGTTTTATTCTGCCCCAGGGAGACCCTATGGATGGTGGGGAATCGGAAAGTTCATCTTCTTCTACGTCTCCGGACCACCCGCAACCGGATGCAGATCAAACCGAGTTTTATGAATTACGAACGCCCGATGATTTTACTGATTACAGGGATCCGGTATTTGTAGAGGACTTAAGGCGCCGATACCTGCTCAATGTTGTCGCCATTACTGAACCGCCGGATTTTAAAGTGATTTCTCCGATGCCGGACGTGGAAGTACGGTCCGGTATCGATCTGGCAGTTTGCGGACTAAAGAAAGATGCGCTCCGGATGGCATCCGTCGAAGGGATGCATCTTAAAGACAATCTGGAAGTTTATAAAGACAGTCTCAGTGCTCAGACAGCCGGGTCAGTGGAAGTGGTTGTCGGACCCCGATCAGCGTTTTCCGGAAAATCATTAAAAGAGATCAACTTTCAGGACCGTTACCATGTTACGCCATTGAGTGTTTACCGACAGGAAGAGACGTATCGCGCTCACATTGGTGATATTGTCATACAGGTGGGTGACGTCATCGAGCTTTACGGCACCTGGAAGCGTCTTACGGTATTACATAAAGAGGGCGGCCTGCTTTTCAGTCTGCCGTCGGACGCAGAAGAGATGCGGCCGGAAAAGACCTTGTGGGCCGGATTTTGGCTGGTCACCGCACTGGTGATGATCATGGGGTTTAAAATTCAGCTTTCAGTGGCATTAATGACCGGCGCTCTGGGCATGATTCTGACCAAGGTATTGAGCATTGATGAAGCCTATCAATCGGTGGACTGGCGGACCATTTTTCTTCTGGCCGGTTTAATACCGCTTGGCATTGCCACTGAAAAAACCGGCGCAGCTGCCTGGATTGCCCATTCGATCCTCAGTGTCATCGGAGATGTTTCACCGATCGTTCTGCTGACAGTGATCGGCATACTCTCAACCATGTTCACCCTGGTGATTTCAAATGTTGGAGCAACGGTTCTGCTGGTGCCCCTGGTCGTCAACATGGCCATTGCGGCCCATACGGATCCCCGCATGGCGGCCCTGGTGGTCGGTCTGGCCACCAGTAACTCGTTCATGCTCCCGACACATCAGGTGAATGCACTTTACATGGGGCCGGGTCACTATCGAACGGTTGATTTTATCAAGGCCGGTGCGCTGGTTAGTGTTGTGTTTCTTGTTGTTATGATTGCCATGATCAGCCTGGTCTATGGCATTTAACCGGTTAACCTGAAAGGAATAGAGTTTATGACGATTATTACGATCTCACGAGGGTCATTTTCCATGGGGAAAATCGTGGCGGAAAAGGTGGCGCAAAAGCTTAACTATGACCTGATCAGCCGGGAAGTGCTTCTGGATGCCAGCAGTCGCTTCAATGTTCCGGAAATGAAGCTTGAAAAAGCCATTCACGATGCGCCGGGCATTCTGGAACGATATCGGCACGGCAAACAATCTTATGTTGCGTACATCCGATCGGCGCTGGTAGAGCGCGTCATCGGCGGCAATGTTGTTTATCATGGATTGGCCGGACATCTGCTGCTCAAGGGAATTCCGCACGTGCTCAAAGTAAGAATCAACGCAGACTTGGAAAGGCGTGCCGCCATTGTAATGGAAAGAGATCAGATTCCCGCACCGGATGCCCGTTCCCGAATCATGGAAGATGACAAACAACGGCGCAAATGGACTCACTCCCTGTATGATCATGATCCATGGGATACGTCTCTTTATGATTTAACGATTTGCATTGATAAGCTTTCTATTGAAAATGCCGTGGATTATATCTGTCAGGCAGCCGACACGGAAGGGTTTAAATCCTCGAAAAAAAGTATCCAGAAGGCAAAGGATATGTCCGTGGCCTGCCATGTAAAAGCCTCTCTGGTTGAAGAATTTCCAAATATCAGTGTGACGTGCGAATACGGCAATGTGTTGATTTATATGAAAGGCAAGGACCAGGTGACCGGGAAGCTGAGCAAAAAACTCAACCATATTCGTGAGAGCATCGACGATATTCATCATCTCGAAACACATGCTGGGACAGAGCCTCCGCCGGATGCAGTTTAGACCTCTGTATTTGTAAAAACGCATTCGAAAAAAGATCGTAACTGCAAAGGAGATCAACATGTCCATTTTTATTATTTCCTCGGATGCCAGGGAAATTGAAGAAAACATCGCTGAAAAAGTCGTTGAAACAATGGGGTATACACTTCTGAATCGGGATATCCTCGCTACGGTTGCTGCTAAACATCAAATCGATGCTGATAAATTAAGCGAAGCCCTGAAAACCACGCCGTCATTGTTTAACAAATTACCGTCCCAGCAATGGCGGTATTACCTGGCCTGCATCGAGGCAGACGTTCTGGAAAAATTAATGGCGGATAATATCGTCTGTCAGGGATTAGCGGCACATCTTTATGTCACCGATGTCTCCCATGCAATGAAAGTGCGCGTTCTGTCCGGCAACCGCCAGGGGATTCTGGGGGTCGCGGAAAAAAAAGGAATCAGCCTTCATAAAGCGGAGAAATGGTTGGCCAGCGAACTGATGCAACAAAAAAAATGGTCTCTGGCAGCCTACAACTATGATGAAACAGACCTGACCCGGTATGACCTGGTGATCAATCTGGACCAGATCGATCCGACCGAAGCGGTCAAAACCATTACAGGTGCTGCGGAATACCGAAAGTTCCAGGTTATGACGTATTCCATGAAGTGTTTATCCGACCTCGCGCTGGCTGCCAAAGTCAATGGTGCGCTTTTGAAATCAATGGCAGATATCAGGGTTCAGGCACGGGATGGCTCGGTGGTGGTTTTAACCAGGGCTTCAAACAGGCAGAAAAGAAAAAAAATTGAAACCATCAAGGAACTGGCTGGAAGCGTTGAAGGGGTCTCTTATGTTGAAGTTCACGTGAAAAAGAATATTCTGGGAGAAATAAATTAAATAAAATCTATACGCCATTCGGGCATTTTACGTGCCGTGTAACAGGTGCGAGAATGCCGCCGATCGTCTTATTAAGGAGAAATTCATATGACAAAACCATTGGAAGTCCTGCTGCTGGATGACGAACCCATCGTCGGCAGGCGTCTTAAGCCGGCTCTTGACAAAATCGGGTGCCGGGTGGAAGTTTTTCAAAGCCCGAAAGAAGCAGTGGCACGAATTGACGAAAAGGAATTTGATATTGTAGTGACCGATATCCGGATGGAAGAAATGGATGGTCTCCAGGTTCTGGATCATGTGCAGAAAACATGGCCCCGGACCAAGGTGATCATGATCACCGGTTACGCGAAAGTGGATCTGGCCCGTGAAGCCATGGGAAAGGGGGTGTTTGATTTTATTGCCAAGCCCTTTAAGCCGGATGATCTTCGCCGGATCATCTTCCGTGCCGCCGAGGCGCTGGGCTCTCCGATTGATTCTTCTTTATTGAATGAAGAACCGGTTGCACAATAGCCGCCCGAACAATAAACGGACCTAATAAACGGACCAAGGTCGCTGGAATTTATTTTCACACTCACTGACGGCCTTCCAGGGAGAAATGCGATGAGTATCTTGGAAAAATTAAAAAAAATCGGTCACAAGGAACCGGAAATCAGGCAATTCTGCATTCAGACAATCCGTTTTAAAAAGTTCCTTGAAAACGCACGGGCCCTGCTGGATCTTTTTAATGACGGCCGGGAAAAAGCCCTTGGTGAATATATTTTTGATCGCCACTATGTGGTTTCCCTGATTGACAGCGTGATCGAGCGTCTGGGGATGATGGTGTATGACGCAAGTGTGCTGGTCCCGAAAAGCGGGGAAACATTATATGCCATATATGATAAACACAAGCTTGCAGCGTCAAACCTGATCTATTATAGCGCTTCGGGCAACGGTGGCGTTAAGTCCGGCAGTGACACTGCCGAAACATCGCTTTCCGAAGAGCCGGAATATCAATTATTGTCGGATGTGCTTCGGTGGTTTGACGGGAAAGAGGTCCCGGCAG
>JAGGYV010000269.1 GCA_021162325.1 Desulfobacteraceae bacterium
GAGGTAAGGAGGTCTGAATTTATAAGAATGGTGATAGAATGTCTGGAAATTAATATTTTTACGGCCTTGATCATCGTTTCGGCCAAAGCAGATTTGTCATTCCCGAATGTTTCTATCGGGAAGCCAGTTATGTGCTATTCCGAACATAGATTCCGGCTAAAAGCATGCCGGAATGACATTGTGCTGGCCGAAACGATGACTAAAGCCATTTTTCCTTTAGTTTCTTATCTCTACTTTTTGCGTTTTTTTGGCAAACTTTTTTAACAACTCAAAAAGTGTGAAGTGGCTAAAGTGATCTAAAGTGCCTAAAGTTGTGGACTGCGCTAAACGCGAGATCTTTTTTAACATAAAAATTGAAAATGCCGAAGGCATTAACCATAACTTTAGCTCACTTCAAACTTTAGTTCACTTTTAACTTTTCCGGTTTATCCGGGTTAGGGAGATTTGATAATGGCTGATTTTATACCTTCTTTTTTGTTTCAGGATGCCGCGATAAAAAATGACGGCAGGACAGCCGCGGCTATCATTATCATGGATGCCAGCAAAGAGGGATGGGTTGGAATCCCCCATGGCGGCATCGGTATGGGGGCTATCATGGAACTTGTTGCCGGGTTTGAACATTGTACAGATAACGGGGCGTTGCGATATCCGGTGAGCGGTTGTTTTCGTATGGGCGGTGCCGGGGTCCGGGTCGGGGATGTGGTCGGTGTTACTGTTAAGGCTTCGGATACCGGGGTGTCCGGGATAGATGGGATAGATGGGATTTCCGGGAGCGTCATGGTTGACGGCGCCGACATGCCGTATATTACCGGTGATATTGCCTTTGGAGATCAGATGCCTGAGATCGATGCATACCCGCGTGAGTATGTGCCCTTAGATTTTTCCCGGATGAAGGGCAAGTTAACGCATCTTCCCCATTACCTGAACTGTTTTGTCTGCGGGGTGGACCGGAAACAGCCGGGCCTGAAACGACGGTTTCATTTATGGAGAAGTGAGCATGGCAATATTGTGTGTGCCTTTGCAGGGTTCAACGATGAAGACAAGGATACGTTTTTTCGGTTTGAGCGAAACGGTTTTGTTCATCCCATGGCATTGCTTGCTGTTCTGGACGAAACCATGGGCTGGGGCGGATTTTTTGCATCTGAAAATGGTGGCGTCTCTGTTCGATTGAATTATAAGCTGTTAAGAAAAATTGGTATGAATGAAAAACTGGTGTTTTTTGGCCGGGGTGAAAAAGTCATGGGCAGAATTGACAAGCGAATGATGTTTTGGGCGTCGGGTTGTGCGGCGGTGATGCAGACCAATGGCTCATTTGAAGTGGTTGCCGAATCTTCCGGCCAGTGGTATGCGATGGCGGAATTGACCGAACAGATGAGAGAATCGCTCATACCCGCATCGTTGACCCAAAATGCGTTTGCAGTGCTCCGGGAAGGATGAGCGGCTGCGTTATTCGGATGGGTCTGGTTTTATCTTTTTGGTTTTATCTTTCTGGGAATGATTTTTTTATTCATACCACACGCATCCGCCGGTGATTTCCATATTTTTTGATTAATGAGCATTTTATGTATTATTAGAGCTGGCATGATGACGTATATTATTGGAAAATTCCGGTGCGCTGATAACCCATTGCCGAAGGTTTGTGCGGTTTTTATTGTTATATTTTCCTTGACAATAAGGGATGGTTAACGGAAGATA
This sequence comes from Desulfobacteraceae bacterium, assembly GCA_021162325.1. GTDB lineage: Bacteria > Desulfobacterota > Desulfobacteria > Desulfobacterales > Desulfosalsimonadaceae > SURF-3. Next base: position 1,696 of record JAGGYV010000269.1, read on the forward strand.
AATAAAATTTTATTTAAAGCTAACGCTATTTTGAATAATTTTTTGTACTATTTTTGTTAGATTCCAAAATATGCTGCCAGCCGGGCAGTTTTAAAAAAATTAAACCGGCACCCAACCGTTAAATTTTGTTAATGGCTGAACAGTGTTTGCGAATATGGCCATTGATTGTTTTACGCAAAGATGTTTTGTTCGGTAATCGAAAGGTTCTTTTTATTCACGACGCAACCAACACAATCTGAAGGGGGCTTAGGGATTTTCAATTTGCTAATATACCAATTTAGGATTGATGAAAATATCGTATAACGGCAGTCGCTCTGATCGCTTCAGGCGGTCTTCCATTTTAATCTTTTCTTTTCCACAAACCTTAACACCCTTTTCATAGGATGTTTCCACCATATGAACAATTGCTTTTAAGCCCCTCCAGGCAAAATTGCCGGCTCGGTTCAACACGGCTTCTACTGTATCAAGAAGGTATCCGTTCCACGATTTTTCAAGCCCCGCCCAATAACGTTCAATTGCATTGTATTTGCTGTGATAGGGCGGATAATAAACAAGATGGATATTCAGTCCGGTAGCATCCGCGAACTCCGTCATCCTATGTAGAAATTGTGTGCGACGCCCACTGCATTCAGGGCCGTTGTCCATATTGATGACGAGGCGTTTAATATCTGATAGCTCCTGCTTTCTTTCGTTCCACCAAAGCAAAAGTCCATCAACCATGAAATCACTTGTTTTATAACTGCCGGTAAAAAAGAGAAACGCCCTGCCGCTTACAGGTTCCAAGATGCCGCCCGGTATGAGTTTTTCCTTTTTCTGCATGTCATGGTCCAACGCCTTGACAGGTTCGAGACATCGCGAACGACCATGTCTTGAATATTCTCCGATATTGACGGTTGCTTTTGTGTCAATGCTTATTCTCAAAGTTTCCCCATCCGTATCTGCCAAGGCGTTCATTTCCCAGACATTTTCGAAGATAGCGTCCGTCTCGAAATTTTTTTTTGAACCTTTGTGTTTTCCACGGTACGTACTCGATAGCCATGACGGTTCAACATGTTGGAAATTGTTTGCAATGTCGGCAATGCCTTTTCAGGCCAGCCCTTCTGCAGAAGGGCTTTATATACGGCTTTTGCCGTCATGTTTGTATACAAAAGAGTCGTTCTCAGTCTGGATTCTGACTGGCTGTGAGGTTCCATAATTTCAACAATATCGGCCAACAACCTTGGATCTTTCTCTTCAGTCTTAGGTTTTCGTCGGGTAGAAAGATCGTTGATGCACAATATTTCTGTTCGAAATTCATTAATACCCAACTTTGCCGTACTCCGACTCCACCCAAATACATCTTCCGCAACTCGCGATTTGCCGTCAAGAATTGATATAGCTACATCTCCCATAGCCGATCTCCTTTCCGGCCAAGGAATCATAACAACCAATCGACCTATTAATCCAATCATTTGCGGGGAAATTCCATTCCGAATTACAGTTGATGTTTTCATGACTATGCCTCCTGCTTTTTAGTTTGGAGACATTATAAACGGTATATTAGTATTTTGCAAGTCCCTAAAGAATATCTTTTTAGTCACTTCACACGTTATTTTTTCATACAATGGTAACACGTCACCATGAAAAGCTGTTTACGAATCCAGTTTTTTTCCATCCAGTTTTTTCCCCATCCAGGCTCACCACCGGGACCGCGCCGATCAACGAATTGGTCATGACCACCTGGTCAGCGGAAAACAATTCTTCCGGCATGATTTTTCGGTTTTCAACTTGAACTCCCTGGTTGACAAGATGTTGAATTACCTGTTTTTCCATAATTCCGGAAAGCACATGGGGAGATTTAGGGCAAATCACTTTTTTATCTTTATCATTAATTAATAATATATTGGCGGTATTGGTTTCCGAAATCGATCCGTCCGGATTTAGAATCAGGGCCTCGTCTGCTCCCTGTTGATGGGCCCATTTCCCGGCTATAAAATAATATGCATAATTTAATGTTTTGTGAGCTGCCAGAGGGGTCTGTCTCGGGTCCGGAAAGGTGACAAGGTCCAGCCCGTTTTTGTTAATAATTGCCGGGCGCGGCGCATATTTTCGGGCAGTTACCATCAGATTATGATGAAGGGGAAACGCCGCCGGGTCACCGAATGAGGCCATTATTTTAACCGCTGCGGTCTGTTTTTCCAGTCCGTTTTTTTCAATCACCTGGCGGATAATCACATCCCAGGTCAAATCCGGCACAGGCGTTTTAAATATCACTTTCCAGGCCCGGTAAAATCGTTGAACATGATCCTTTAAAAAAGCCGGTTGGCCATTTTCTACGCGAATGGTTTCAAAAAAGCCCAGTCCATACTGAAATCCGAGATCAGCAACAGATACCATGGCCTGATTTTTGGGTACCAGCTTACCATTCTGCCAAAGCCATTCATCCGCTTTAGAACCTGTTTTTTTATTCAGCAGTACGCCCATTAAGGATCGGCCTTTGTGAAGGGTTTCTTCAAATTCATCGGCCGGATCCGAGTCAAATACCACCCCGCCGCCCACGGAAAAAAGTATCCGATTTTGAAAAATGGTCGCCGTTCGGATGGCAATGGATAAATCCAGGGACTCATGAAAACTCAGGTATCCGATGGAACCGGTATATATATGACGACGGACCGGTTCCAATTCATCAATGATTTCCATGGCCCGGATACGGGGGCAACCGGTAATGGATCCGCCGGGAAAGGTGGCTTTAATCAGATCAATCGAATCCTTATCCGCTTGCAGTTTTCCTTTGACCACCGATACCAGGTGAAACACATTGTGATACGCCTCCAATCGTCTGTGTTCTACCACTTTTATGCTTCCGCCACAGCATACCCGGCCCAGGTCATTTCGCATCAGGTCAACAATCATGGACAATTCGGCATCGTCTTTTTTGCTTTTCAAAAGGTCTTTACTCAATTCCTGATCTTCTGAAATATCTTTTCCCCTTGGCCGGGTCCCTTTGATAGGCCGGGTTTCGACATCCTCCGTGCGGCGCTTTAAAAACCGTTCCGGGGACGTGGAAACAATCTGATGGTCTCCTGCGTTGATATAGGCATAAAAAGGAGCGGGTGCGATTTGATACAACAATTTGAACATGGCGAACGCATTCCCGGAAAAATCCGTTTCAAACCGCTGGGATAAATTCACCTGATAAATATCACCGGAAACAATATACTTCTTTATTTTTGTTACGGCCGCCATGTATTCGGGTTGTGAAAATAATGACTGAAGGTCGGTCGCTCCACCCTCAAATTTATCTCTTTTTTCATCATTGGCGATTAAAAGCGCCTCTATGCTCTCAATATTATCACCAATTTTTAAATTATTGTGATCTAATCGATTGGCGACACATAGCTGTGTCTGGTTTTTTAATTTGTCATGAATAATAATTGCGGATGGGGCAAAAAAACACAATTGGGGCAGGCCGGAATCATCAACCGATGTTCGGGGCAGTTCTTCAATAAAATCTTTCAAATCATAGGACAGGTAGCCGAACAGGCCGGTGGCAATCGGTATGGACAAGTCATCAAATACCATTGCATATTCATTGATCACCTGCCTTAACGCGTCAAACGGATCGCCATCCAGCAAAATGGTTTGTCCGTCTGCTGTTAATGTTATTTTCCGGCCATACCCTTTAATCTCAAGCCAGGGCCGGATGGCCAGTATATGATATCGGGCGCAATCCAAATCGCCGCCGCTCATCAACGCCACGGTTCCCGGATCTTCTGAAAACCGGGAGACCAGATCCACAAAAGGCGCTTTTATTTCAAGTGACCTGACAGAAATATTATTTATTTTTCCGGCAATTTTCTTTAGTGATTCCATGCTGAATGTCCTGCAATCTACGTTTGTGATTTATTATGCCGCTGCCCGGGTCCGTCTTTTTTTTAACGGACCCTGATCTAAAAAATTTTCAATTAATAAAAGTCCGCCGTCGGTCATAAAACTTTCCGGATGAAACTGCACACCGAAAACCGGCTGTTTTTTATGCTCAATTCCCATAATTATGCCATCTTCTGTTGTTGCAGTAACGACCATATCCGGTGAGGTAATCTTAATCATCAGCGAATGGTAGCGGGCGGCTGTAAACGGAGAAGAGACACCTTTAAATACGGACTGATTTAAATGATACACCCGGCTTGTTTTTCCATGAACCGGAATCGGCGCCTTGACAGTCGTTCCCCCCATGGCTTCATTAATGCACTGCATGCCCAGGCAAACGCCGAGAATGGGTATCTTGCCGGTAAACGCTTTTATCGCTGCAATGGAAACCCCCGCGTGTTGAGGGTCTTTAGGACCCGGGCTGATCAACATATAATCCGGGTTCAAAGATGCAATCTGGTCTAAGCTGATTTTGTTACTCCGAAAAACATTTATTGTCAGGTCATACGGCATAAACATCTGAACCAAATTATGGGTAAAGGAATCATAATTATCAATGACCAGAATACGTGCCATTCCACACCTCCCAAAAAAGAAAAACGCCACCCAGACGAGTCTGGGTGGCGTTTGCCTATTACATAACTCATATAAAACTTATTTTATATCAAATTTTTATCAAAAAATTTTTTTAACACAATGACAACAAAAAGCAAGCAAAACTTGTTCTTATGCATACCCGATCATACCACCATTAATTCCTGTTTATAAAAAGTCGGATTTCGATGGCAAAGAAAAAAGCGCCACCAATCGGATAAAATTGGCGAGGCGCGCAAATCCTGAGTGATGATTCGTACTTAGCGTGCTTTGAAGAGGCGAAGGATGCAGCGCAACAAAGAATTTAGACTTTTTACGAAGCCATCAGGCTTGACAAAAAACTTTATTCCTTATAAACTACTCAAGTTTTGGTATGTCATCAGGTCCGAAAAATAAACGGGTCACCGCGACGGACACGACGCATGTATCTTTTCAAAGGAAGCTTAATGAAGATCAATTTTTTTTCAGCTGGAATAATTTACCTGGCAATGATTTGCCTGGTTTTAATCATAGGATGCAAGTCTTTTCAGACGTCTTATTTCGGCGTGGAAGATGAAGCCATCACTGCTCCTAAGGAATTTAACCAGACTCGGATGACGATCGAGTCTGCCAAGGCAACAGCAGATTCTTTATATGCGGACAAAAAAATTGACGAAGCCATGGCACTTGGTGAGCAGGCGGCTGTTGCGTACTGGAAGTGTTTTGATCAGCCCGCAAAAAACGTGTTGGCCCTGGCCCGGCAATCCGCTTATCGTGCGGAATTATTTCACCCGCAACCCGCACCGCCAACCGCCAACCGGGCCAATGCCACCCCATGGCTCCCTGAAACACCTGAAAGAATGGCACCTGGAGACGTCTATGCCAGCGTTGTCGCGATTCCGCCGCGCATGATTCTCGAAACCGTTTATTTCGGCTTTGATTCATACAGGATGCACCCGTATGATCAGACCTTACTCGACAGGCAGGCCCTCATATTAAACAAATATTCTGATTTTGTTTTTGAAATTGCCGGACATACGGATTCTGTCGGATCGGACGCATATAATCAGATATTATCCCAAAAAAGAGCGCGCAGTGTCATAAATTATTTATCGGCAACCGGGGTGGATGCTAACCAGTTGTATTTGATCGGATATGGAGAAGCCGATCCGTTTTATGCCAATGATACCTTTGACGGTCTGGCAAAAAACAGACGCGCTGAAATTCGGGTGACCGGGTCTTTGCTCCCTGAAATTGCATTAAAAAATCTTGATAGCCTGCCGGCCGGAACAACGCTTGAAATTATTCATTTCAACCACGGTGAACTCAAACTCCAGCCGGTATATCAGGCCCTTTTGGACAAAGCCGCTCCTTTGATTAAAGGGAGCCCAAATGTAAAGCTTGAAATAGCCGGCCATTCAGACAGTTTTGGATCAAAAAAGAAGAATTTATCCCTTTCCCTGAAACGGGCCAATACTGTTAAAAATTATTTAATCGAAAAAGGTGTTTCCCAAAACAGGCTTACCACAACGGTTTATGCCTCTGACCAGCCCATCGCCTCAAGCCTGTCTCCCATCGGCAAGAACCTGAACAGACGGGTTGAAATAAAGGTGTTTAACTAAGGGCTCCTGTTATTTAAACTTCTTTCCGTTTACCGCGTAAAAATTCATGCATGACCAACCGCTCGCGGCTCCAGAACAGGTTTTGTCTCTTTTTTTTATTGACATCCAGAATCGATCAATCCTAAAATATCAAGTTTGTTATTAAATAAAAAATAAGATGATCCCAGTTAAGCAATTGTTATCAATAGGGTGTGCGTAATTTTTTACCAAAAACGCCTTAAGCGAGTATTGAAAATGCATATAGATTTTCAAAATATACAAGAAATCAATTTATTTAAGGACCTGTCATCTGAAGAACTGGATAAAGTCCTTCCCATCATCCATCCGGCCAAAATTTTTGAAGGAGAACGTCTCATTTGGGAAGGGGACACGCCTCAAATGTTTTATATTATTATTTCCGGAAATTATATGGTCTACTTCAAGGATGGACGAGCGTTTACCCTTCACAATAAAGGCGCCATGCTTGGATGGTCCACGGTTGCCGGCCCATTTACCTATCACGAAAGCGTTGTTGCGCTCACCGATGGAGAAGTTCTCACCATCCATGTGGAAGAGTTCCTCCATTTAATGCAGGAGGACTCCGGACTGGGAAGCAAAATTACTAAAAAAGTCACCGAAATTGTCCGTCTTAGAAAAGCCTTTGTAAAGGGCGCGCTCACAACGAACGTTAACCGTTAATTTATCAGTTAAAAACAGCGAATACACCTATGGGAGGATTTCAATTTGAACGGGCTTGAAGCCATTGCCTTTTACAATGGATGGAAGATTTCAGCAACGGGTATTTGTATTGTATTCACCGCGCTGTGTACACTATCATTTATCATCTCCCAACTGCATAAAGGTCTAAGTATTTGGGAAAAAAGAGAAGAGTACATTAAAAAAGCAGGAAAACTGTTTTCCCGACCCAAAAAAACGGTTCTCCATCGTAAAATTAAAGTCAGCGAAAGCTTTAATGAGTCTGCACGTCAATTTCACGTATTGACCCAGTCAATGAAGGACCCGTTTTCACTGCCAAAACTGATTATGCTGGCAAAAAAAATCGATCTAGGGCGTCCGCATTCAACTGTAAATGATTTGCTGTCCGCCAGGCTGATTGTTCCTGATGGCAAAGGGCTTTATTACTGGGATAACGACGTGTATACAACGATTCTTGAAAAGGAGTAATGAACACTCATGGAATTGCTGATGGATTTTTTTTCCAATACCGGGTTTGCGATGGCAGACTATCGGAATTTTATCATGATCGGTATTGGTTTTATCTTTATATATTTAGGAATTGCAAAGCATTACGAACCGCTTCTTCTGGTACCCATCGGTTTTGGTATCCTTGTCGGCAATATTCCGGTCTTTAAAGGCCTGGGGCTGGGAATCTATGAAGATAACAGCGTACTGCATTATTTATACCTTGGGGTCACCCAGGGGGTGTATCCGCCCCTGATTTTTCTGGGCATCGGTGCTATGACGGATTTTTCCACACTGCTTGCCCGGCCTGTTTTAATGCTGCTGGGTGCAGCCGCCCAGGCAGGAATTTTCATCACCTTTTTAGGCGCCCTGGCGCTGGGTTTCTCGCCAAACGAAGCAGCTTCCATCGGCATTATCGGCGGGGCAGACGGTCCAACGGCAATCTTTCTCACCGCAGCTCTGGCAAAGGACTTAATCGGTCCGATTGCAGTCGCTGCTTACTCTTATATGGCTCTGGTTCCGGTCATCCAGCCGCCGATCATGAAATTGCTGACCACGCGCAAAGAACGATTGATCCGAATGGAAGAACCGCGAACTGTTTCAAAAACTGAAAAAATAATTTTCCCCATTGTGGCTTTGCTGCTATGCTGCTTTATAGCGCCGGCCGCAATACCGCTTCTGGGAATGTTGTGTTTTGGCAATCTTCTAAAAGAAGCGGTTGTCACTGAACGCCTTGCCGTGACCGCACGAACAGCCGTCATTGACACGGTAACCATTTTACTGGGACTGACCGTTGGTGCCAGCACCCAGGCAGATGTTTTTCTGACACCCAAATCCGTGCTTATTTTTGTGCTGGGCGCCGCATCCTTTTGCGTAGCAACTGCCTGTGGCCTATTATTTGCCAAATTTCTAAACCTGTTTTTACGGCCGAAAATCAACCCGTTGTTAGGTGCGGCCGGGGTATCCGCTGTTCCCGATTCCGCCCGGGTCGTCCAGATTGTCGGGCAAGAGGAAGACCCGACCAATTTTCTTCTGATGCATGCCATGGCACCGAATATTTCCGGCGTGATCGGGTCTGCGGTGGCGGCGGGTGTTTTATGGAGTTTTATGATGTAATGACATTCCCCATAATCACAATAAAGGCCGGTTTACCGTGTCTTCAACAAATATAGAAAAATTAAACCGGTTTTATGATCAGTTCACCGGTTCCGACCATGTTCTGATTGTCATTAATGCAGATCCCGATTCCATTGCCAGCGCAATGGCCGTTAAACGGATTTTATGGCGGCGGGTAACCAATGTTGCCATATCCAACATCAATACCATCACCCGGCCGGATAACATGGCAATGATCCGGCTTCTGGACGTCACGCTCATTCATCTGACCAAGGTGGAAATCCACCACTATAATAAATTTATCATTATTGATTCCCAGCCGGATCACAATGAGGCTTTTTCGAATTTTGAATATACGGCAATCATAGATCACCATGAAAACTCGGGGACTTATGCCCCTTTTAGTGATATCCGGCCTGAATACGGTGCCACTGCCAGTATCATGACGGAATATTTGCGGGCCGCAAAGATCAAACCATCGCCCAAGCTCGCCACCGGACTTTTTTATGCCATCAAAACCGATACGGCCAATTTTGAAAGAAAAGCCATTAATGAAGATATGCGCGCCTTTCAGTTTCTTTTTAAACACGCAAACGTCCATCTGGCCCGAAAGATTGAACAGGTAGATCTGCGTCTTGATTTTTTAAGTGATTTTACAAAAGCAATTAACAATTACGTAATCTCCCGAAACAAAATTTTTGTCCACTTGGGACCTATCGAAAATACGGATATTTGTGTATTAATTGCAGATTTTTTCATGCGATTTAACTTAGTTACCTGGAGCGTTGTTTCCGGTATTTATGAAGACAAGCTGATCATAGTGGTCCGTAATGACGGAACCCGCAAAGATGCCGGGACGCTGATGGCCCAAAAGTTTGGAAAGTTCGGTTCTGCCGGAGGCCATCGAAGTATGGCCCGGGCGGAAGCACAAATCAAGTTGCTGAGCGACCAGACGGATGTGAATGATAAAAATCAGCTGACAAAATGGATCATCAGTCAATTTGAGAATAAGCCGAAGCGTGGAAAAAAATCATAAAAATAATGATGTTACGGTTACCATACTTGGCTCCGGAACCTGTGTACCCTCGCTTGATAGGAGCGCCTGTTCCATCCTGATTCAGGCAGATGATAAAAATCTTGTGTTTGATCTCGGCCCCGGCACCATGTGCCGGCTTCTGGAAGCCGGGGTAAACATTTTTGATGTTTCCCATGTCTTTTTCAGCCATTTCCACCCGGACCATACCGGCGAGCTGGTGCCGTTTTTGTTTGCAAACAAATACCCGGACATCCACCGACGAAATCAGATGCTTACCTTGTGCGGCGGCACCGGGTTTCTAACATTTTACAATCAGCTGAAAACGATATACAATCAATGGATCGATGTCAGCGGCCGGTTAAATATCTTAGAATTTGACAACAGGTGCAAAGATGAGCATATATTTAATGGGTTTACCATCTCCACAACACCGGTTAAACACAGCCCTGAAAGTATCGCATTTAAAGTGACTGCCCCGGGCGGCACCACTGTGGTTTATTCCGGAGATACGGATTATAGCGAAAATTTAATCGCGCTTGCGCAAAACGCAGATCTTTTTATCTGTGAATGCGCATTACCCGATCAAATGAAAACAGACGGACATTTAACACCGTCTTATGCCGGCAAGATGGCGAGTCTGGCAAATGTAAAAAAACTGGTACTCACACATTTTTATCCGGAATGTGGTCCACCGGAATGTGGTCCGGCAGACATTAAAAAACAATGCCGCAAAACCTATGCCGGTCCCTTGGTTCTGGCCGAGGATCTGCTAACCATTCAACTGGATTAAAATTCATGTTTTATCCTGTAAATTTAGATATTAAAGAGAAACAATGCCTGGTGGTAGGCGGCGGCGCCGTTGCCTCACGAAAGGCAAAAACCTTAATGGAATGTGAGGCCATTGTTACCGTGGTCAGCCCCGAATTCACTGAAGACCTGAAAGATCTTGAACAAACTTCGGATGTTTTGTTAATTCAGCGGCCTTATCAAACCAGTGACCTGGATGAAAAATTTCTGGTGATCGGGGCCACAGATGACGAAAAATTAAACCGCCGGATCAACGCGGATGCGGAACATCGAAATATGTTATGCAATATTGCCGATGTACCGGATATCTGTAACTTTATCCTTCCGGCAATCATTCGGCGGAAAGACCTTTGCGTCACTGTCTCCACATCCGGAAAAAGCCCGGCCTTTGCGAAAAAACTGCGAAAAGACCTTGAAAAAATATTTGGAGACGAGTATGCCCTGTTTCTCTCTCTCATGGGGGAAATCAGGAAAAAACTGCTGGCAGAAGAACATGCCCCTGAAGCCCATAAACCGATTTTTGAGAAATTGATTTCCCACGATCTGCCGGAGATGATCAAAAACAATGAAAAAAAACGGATCAACCAGGTGCTTTTTGAAATTTTGGGCAGCGGATATGATTATGATGCACTGATACATGGTGTTACTCAAAAGAACAGGCTGTAGACAAAATGACTTCGATATTATTTATAATTATATTATTATACCTGTTGAGTTCAGCCGGGTATATTCTTTTTTTATTTGCCCAGAAAGAAATTTATCATCAAATGTCATATTGGATCATGATGGCCGGTTTTGCCGTTCATACGATTCTGATCGGATATGAATTTTTTCGGATCGGCTATTTACCCGCCCAGAATCTTCATCAAACCCTTATGTTTGCCGGCTGGTCCCTTGCCGGGGTTTTTCTTTTGCTTAAATACAGATATCGGTTGAACATTTTAGGTGTTTATGCCGCGCCCCTGACCACTGCCATAATGATTGCCGCATTCTGTGTCCCAGCGGTTGCCGTGTCGCCAACCCCTTTGTTTAAAAGCCTATGGCTGATTCTTCATATTATTATTATATTTATCGCTGAAGCGTCGCTGGCGCTGGCCTGTGGCACCGGTATATTATACCTGATCCAGGAACATGCCATCAAAACAAAAACCAACCGGTTTTTTTTAAAACGACTGCCGTCACTGGAATTTCTGGACAGAACCGGTTATGCGTTTGTTGTGATCGGATTTACCATGCTGACCATCGGGCTGATTACCGGATTTGTCTACGCCCACCTGGCCTGGGGAAAATTCTGGAGCTGGGACAACAAAGAAATCTGGTCAATGATTACCTGGCTGATTTACGCGGCCCTTTTGCATGGCAGGCTGGTTGCCGGCTGGCGGGGACGGCGGGCTGCTATCATGGCAATTATTGGTTTTGCCGCTCTCTTATTTACTTTTTTCGGGGTTAATTTTCTGTTGGAGGGTCACCATGACGAATTTACAAAATGATAATGGTGAACCTGCTGGTATCCCGGCAGATATTTCAGATTCCGGGCTGACAACCGGGCCGACATCTGGTCCGGAAATGTCGGATATTATCCTGATCGGTGTCAACCATAAAACTGCGCCGGTTGAACTACGGGAGAAACTGGCCTTTTCAGACGAAGAAACCCAAACTGCATTGAAATTGTGTCAGGCGACCCCTCACGTCAACGAAGCGATGATTCTTTCCACGTGTAACCGGGTGGAGATGCTGATGGTGACTAAAAATCAATCCCTGGCCCTTGAAACCATTTCATCGTTTATTGCCGCAACAAAATCCATATCCCTCCCTCAACTAAAAAAAAGCACGTATATTTATTTCGGTGATCAGGCAATTGCCCATGTGTTCCGGGTGGCATCCAGCCTGGACTCTATGATGATTGGCGAACCCCAGATTCTGGGCCAGCTCAAAGAGGCATTTAAGATTGCGGTAAATAAAAAAAATACCGGGTTGATACTCAACCGGCTGATGCACAAAGCTTTTTCAGTCGCAAAACGGGTCCGCAGCGAAACCGGTATCGGCGGGCAAGCGGTTTCCATCAGCTATGCGGCCGTGGAACTGGCCAAAAAAATCTTTGATACCTTAGAGGACAAAACGGTTCTGCTGGTGGGTGCAGGTGAAATGGCCGAATTGGCTGTGGAACATCTCATCCGGAATACCGTTTCAGGCAACCTGTTGGTCGCAAACCGGACGTTTTCCGTGGGTGTCGAACTGGCCAATCGCTATAGCGGCCATGCCATCCGTTTGGAAGAAATCCCTGAAAAGTTAAAAATAGTTGATATCATTATCAGTTCAACGGGATCTCCGGATTACGTAATTACAAAAAACCATGTCAAGCCAACCATGCGGTCACGAAAAAACCGGCCGCTTTTTTTTATTGATATTGCCGTTCCCAGAGATATTGACCCGGCCATCAACCGGATTTCAAATGCCTACGTATATGACATTGACGATCTTCAGGGGGTCATCAATGAAAATATCGAAACAAGAAACACGGAATCCATTAAGGCCGAACGAATTGTTGATGAATCCGTGATAAAATTTACGGACTGGTATGAAAGTTTAAACGTTATACCGACAATTATCGCCTTAAGGCGCAAGCTGAATGCGATTGCGGATATGGAATTATCAAAGACCATGCAGGCATTGCAGCACCTGTCATCAAGCGATCGGATGGCTTTTGAAAGAATGACGGAATCTTTGATTAATAAAATTCTTCATGATCCGACCCGTTTTCTGAAAAACCCCGGATCACACCGGAATAAATCCGTTTACCTTGATTTTACCCGTAAACTATTTAACATAGATTCCTGACGGTCTTTCTCCGGCCATTTTTTTGGAAAACCCCACCCGATTGACCTTTTGATTTAATTCTTTTTCTTTACATTTAAAAAGAATAGGGTACAATTCTAAATTACAAAAAAGTATCAATCGAAGGTAGAGAGGAATCGTTGCAGCAGTAATTTTTTACGTATGATGACGGAAAGGGGAAAATAAGCGATGAAAAAAAAAGATCTGGCATTTTTCAAAGACCTTTTGACAAAGCGCATGGAAGATCTGTTGAGCCAGGCCGACAATACAGTCTCCGCCATGAACACCCCTAAAGGCAATTTTCCTGACCCCACAGACCGTGCGACCTATGAAGCAGACCGGAATTTTGAGCTCCGGATTCGGGACAGAGAACACAAGCTCATCAAAAAAGTCAAAAAAGCCCTGGATCGTATTGAAAACAACACATTCGGTATCTGCGAAAAATGTGGGGAGGATATTTCCATTAAACGGTTGAAGGCCCGCCCGGTTACCACCCAATGTATTGAATGCAAAACCAAAGAAGAAGTTATAGAGAAGGCTCTTGGATTATAAATCCGGTGATAACTTTGGGGGAATTGATTTACATATACACTCAACGGCTTCTGATGGATCCCGTGATCCACTTGAAATACCGTCTCTTGCCAAAAAAATTGGTTTAAAGGCCATTGCCTTAACCGACCATGATTCCATTGACGGCACTAAAAAAATATTGTCGCACCGTCACCTTCTCGGCCCAATCAAATTCCTGACCGGCGTTGAAATCAGTGCGGCCCCTCCTTCTTTTTTCAGTGTTGCCGGAAGTTTCCATATCCTTGGATACGGCTTTGATGTTGACCATCTTGAACTGAATCAAGCCCTGTTGCAGCAGCAAAACGCCCGAAAAAACAGAAACCCCGGTATCATTTCCCGATTAAATGAATTGGGCTTTGATCTGTCTCTGGAAGAAGTCATTTCAGCATCCGAAGAAAAAGCACAGATCGGCAGGCCGCATATTGCCCGGGTGATGGTAGAAAAAGGCTTTGTCGACGCCATTGATGACGCGTTTGATGTATATCTTGGAAAAGGAAAACCCGCATACATAGACAAAGCCCGGGTGGATACGGAAACAGCCATTAAACTGATTCGGTCGGCCGGCGGACTCCCGATTTTGGCCCATCCCGGACTGCTGGAAGTCCGGGATTTTAATGCCTATGAATACCTTCTTTCCGAACTGGTACCCATGGGTTTAAGGGGCATGGAGGTTTATTATCCGGGTCACTCTATAGAAGAAACCGATTATTTTGCCGAACTTGCGGAAAAATTTGATTTACTGGTCACCGGCGGTTCTGATTTTCACGGGGCAATCAACCCGGAAATTCAACTCGGCACGGGCAGGGGAGACCTTTGCGTCCCCTATGTTATCTATGAACGCCTAATGCGTGAAATTAATCAAATAGAATCAGACGTCTGTAACCAGGCGCACCCAGCCATTACTGAATCCGGCCCCGAATGAAACCAAAAAGTTGAAACCAAAAAGATAAATTTAAAATGATGAATCCCGACTTATCCATTCTCGAAAAAAATATTGGTTATGCTTTTGACAACCGGGACTTTCTTGAACATGCGCTACGGCACAGTTCTTATGTCAACGAGCTTTTGGACAAAGACACGCAAGACAATGAACGGCTTGAATTTTTAGGGGATTCTGTTTTAAGCATCGTCATCTCTCATTTGTTAATCGACCGGTTTCCGGAACTTAATGAAGGTGATCTGTCTAAAATTCGATCCAGTCTGGTCAATGAATTTCAGTTGTCTGCTGTTGCACAAAAAATAGAACTCGGTCAATTTATTATGCTGGGAAAAGGTGAAATGCAGACCGGCGGTCAGGGAAAAAGTTCGATACTTGCTGATACGGTTGAGGCGTTACTGGCAGCAATCTATCTGGACGGCGGGTTTAATAAGGTTTTTGAAGTGATCCGCCGTCATTTTTCCGGACTTTTTGCAGATCTTGCATTTCCTGAAAAAAACCAGGATTTTAAAAGCCGAATCCAGGAAATCGTGCAGGCCACCATTAAATCGCAGCCGGAATACAACATCATCAAAGAAATGGGTCCTGATCACGATAAAATATTTGAAGTAGAACTGGTTGTGGGCGACGTTACCACACGGGGAATCGGAAAAAACAAGAAAGCGGCTGAACAGGCGGCCGCGCAGGAAGCAGTGAAACTATTGAATCAATGAAGCCGGCCTTGAAACCATTTATCATCCCCATATTTATTCCCCATTCCGGGTGCCCCCATCAGTGCATTTTTTGTAACCAGCGGGCAATCACCGGCACATCCGGTGCCATCCCCTCGGCAAATGAAATTCATTCGATTGTCCATGAATTTCTGGCATATAAACGAAAAAGCCGGTCCCGAACGGAGGTGTCTTTTTTTGGCGGTAATTTTTTAGGGCTTACGCCAGGCCAGATTCACCGACTGCTTAATCAGCTCGTCTCTTTTGTGGAATCAAAAAAGATTGACGGCATCCGATTTTCCACCCGGCCGGACACGATTGACGAAGATCGGCTCAACCTGATCCGCCCGTATCCGGTATCGACCATTGAACTGGGGGTGCAGTCCATGGATGACCGGGTCCTCAAACTGTCCCTTCGGGGCCATTTTGTTAAAGACACGGTACAAGCTGTATCCTTACTCCAACAGGAAAAAAAGTATCAGATCGGCCTCCAGATGATGACCGGGTTGCCGGGGGACAATGACGCGGTGTGTTTAGACACCGCCCGGCAGATTATTGCTTTAAAGCCTGATTTCGTCAGAATTTATCCGACTCTGGTTATTGCCGACAGCCCGCTGGCGAACTTGTACCAAAAAGGCAAATACCGGCCGCAGTCCATGGATGAATGTGTGGCTCAGCTAAAAAAACTCTATCTGTTATTTCAGGAAAACCAGATTGACGTCATTCGAATGGGCCTGCAGGCGTCTGACGACTTAGATGATTCGTCCACGGTTCTTGCCGGACCCTATCATCCGGCGATGGGGCATATGGTGTTCTCAAAAATTTTTCTGGATGCGGCGGCAAAAAAAATCAGGGAGAAAACCTCTCCCAATGATGCAGTGACCCTTACGGTTCATCCCAGAAATCTATCCCGCATGCAGGGGCTGAACAAAAAAAATATTGTTGCGCTAAAGCAGCTGTTTGATATCCAAAAACTGAATTTAACAACGGATGCATCCCTTGGCAGCAGCGATGTGGTCGTTAATTAGAGCCCGAACGGAAATATAGCCGCATACATGTGGGTTTCGCGCCCCTTGGAATCTAAGGTTATACGGTTGATTTTCGTCCCTGTCTTTCCGCCAGTTACATAAAATCTCACGAGAGAGAGGCAGAATTCGTTTTATGATTAGCTGCAGACCCACGCAGACACAAATATTGATGGCGTCGTAAAAACTCCCATCTACTGCGTTGCAGTGGTTTTTCAGACTTTCAATATACTACATGTATTATTTCAATCCTGAAAAACCACTACGCCTTGTATATGGAATTTTTAACTTAGCCATCCAAATACTTTTTGCGAGAGTGTCAATATTAAATATTCTGAAAAATTTGACAAAAATATATCGATGGTATAATTGTAATACCATAAACTATCGATGGAGGTAATAATATGCAAACTGTTACTGTGTCACCCAAATACCAGGTTGTCATCCCCAAAAAGATAAGAGCGTCGCTACAGCTACGACCCGGGCAAAAAATGCAGGTTATAGAATATAATGGGCGGGTTGAGCTGATTCCTGAATGTGACATTACGGAACTCCGGGGATTCCTGAAAGGCATAAACACCGATTTTGTCCGTGAGGCAGACCGAATATGAATATTGTCGATTCCTGTGCCTGGCTGGCTTTTTTTGCAGATGAACCCAATGCCCGGCATTTTCTGCCGCCATTACAGGATTCAGACTCATTGATCGTCCCATCCATAACAATCTATGAAGTATTCAAGGTTGTTTTGCGAGAATCAAATGAAAATGAAGCGATTCAATCAATTGCAGCAATGCAAAAAGGGTTTGTTGTTGATTTGACATCCTCTTTGGCAATTTCAGCCGCCAAACTCGGCTTGAAGCACAACCTCCCAATGGCTGACAGCATTATTCTTGCAACGGCTCATGCCTATGAAGCCACTATCTGGACTCAGGACTCCGATTTTGATACCATTTCAGGCGTTAAATATTTTCCAAAAATATAACGCCGGAAACCACCCTCTTTTATTGAATCTCTTTCCTGCAATTGATAACATTCCTCTTTTGTCCGTCTTTTTATCTGAAGCCGGTGCTTGTCTGCTTAAAACCGGAAGTGAACTGATTTTTTTTCTTTTACAGCTGCTCGCGGTTTTTAAACCATTTCAGTATGTTCTTATCTTTGGCAATCGCATGTATTTTTTGGAAAAATTCCCGGCAAACAGGATGCATTTTCTGTATTCGGGAGGATTCAAACCGGCTGGTGTACTGAAAAGACTTATGCATTCCCACGGACCGTGGGAACACGAGAATGTCAAACATTGGTGAAAAAGTGCCTGTCAAATAAAAGGATTTCCTAAATACAGTTTGACATATCATATATGGTATAGTATTTTTTTGGTATGTGGGAAATTTTTGAACATCGATCACTGGTCAGAAAACTTCCGAAAATTCCTGTTGATATCCTGAAACGGTATGAAAAATGGAAGGACATCGTAATGATTTCAGGCCCGGACGGATTAAAGCGAATCAAAGGGTTTCATGATGAATCGCTGAAAGGGAAGTGGCAGGGGGCTCGATCCTCGAGATTGAGTCTTCAATATCGGCTTATCTACAAGATAGTGAAAAATCAGTTATATGTTCAAGTAATGGATATTAATCCTCATGATTACAGGAAAAAATAATATGACCGACTATATAAAAGCAAAAAAAAAGATTGATGTCACAGTGGGAGAATCCGTCAGGATAATCAGAGAGTTACAGGAGTTCAGCCAGAATGATCTGGCACAGTTGACCGGGATTCCTCAATCAACTATATCCGCCATCGAAAATGACCGGATTCAACTGGGCGTAGAAAGAGCAAAAGTGTTTGCAACAGCCCTAAAATGCCACCCGGCGGTTCTTGTTTTTCCGGGTTGGGAAATCAATGAGCAGTCGGCGGCATGATCCCCCTTGAACCGGCATATATTCATTGCTATTATTAAAATATTATAAAATAAAAGAATGAATAAAAATAAAAAAGGAGCCAATTAAAATGCCTTGGATAGATAAAAAAATATGTACAGGATGCCTGATGTGTGTCGATGAATGTAGTGTTGGTGCTATTTCAATGGATGAAGATACTGCGTTTATTAACGAAAGCGAATGCATACGATGCGGGGTGTGTCATGAAGTCTGTTCCAGTGACGCAGTTCGCCATGACGGAGAAAGGATCCCTGAAGAAGTGGCATCTAATTTGGCTTGGGCAACCGCGTTACTGGAACATGCGTATTATTTAAATGACAAAAAAAAACAAAAAGAACTTATTGACCGGTTACAGCGCTATTTTATTAAAAACAAGAAAGTGATGGAAAAAACCATTGAGCGCCTTGAAAATTTACAGAACACGAAATATGCCGATTAAATGGAATATTCATATTGAAGAAAGGTTGCGATGAGAATATTGATTGCAGATGACGGACTGACTATCCGCCGGCTGCTGGAAACATATTTGACACACTGGGGCTATGATGTGGTGCCGGTTTCAGACGGCAATGAAGCCTGGGAAGTGCTTAAAAACCCGGATGCTCCCCGGCTGGTGATTCTTGACTGGCTGATGCCCGGCATGGACGGCGTGGATGTCTGTCGAAAAGTAAGACAGCTAAAACACGGAAAACTCTTTTATATTATCATCTTTACTTCTCTTGAGGACAAGAAAGACCTGGTGACCGCCCTGGAAGCCGGAGCGGATGATTTTATTATCAAAAATTTTGATAAGGATGAATTAAAAGCGCGTATTAAAGTGGGAGAGCGGGTGGCGCGCCTGAAGTCTGAATTAGACAGCCGGGTCAGGGAACTTGAAGAATCCGCCGCCCATGTAAAACAGCTGCAGGGAATACTGCCCATTTGCATGCACTGTCATAAAATTCGGGATGACCAGGAATCCTGGCAGCGTTTGGATAATTATTTTGCCGAGCACACGGATATTTTGCTCAGCCATTGTCTCTGCCCGGAGTGTTATGAGAAACACTATCCGGAATTTTTTGAACCCCTCCCGGACAAAAAAAATATATGTTCCGATTAAATGCCTGGCCGAATGCCTGACAAAAACCCCGGATATGCCTTTTTTTTACCTGTATCCAGCCTATTCAAACCGCCGCCCATATTTTCTCAAAAAAGGAATGCTTCTATGCAGGATCTCACCAAAGCGCAAAAAACATGGGTTTTACGCGCTTCCGGATCAATCCGGAACCCATATTGACTGCCAGATTATTGATACGGCCTTACTCGGTGGTGTGACGTTTCATTCGGACATGAAGCTGGACGTCACGGCTGTCGCCGATGAGAAACCGGTGATCCTGGTCCGGGAGGATTTTGATCCGGATATCAATGTCTATGTCGGTCCGATGGTGACGGTTATCGGTACATCTCTACAGAACAAGGATATGCTTAAAAAATTTCAGTCCAGCTGGAATACGGTTGGCCTGGAAATGGAAGGCGGGCATTATCAGCGCGCTATCAGCGCTGCCATTATCAAGGGGCATATCTCCAAAAATATTAAGGTCCGCTATGCCTACTATGCGTCGGACAACCCCCTGACCAGCAGCCAGACCCTGGCGGCCGGAGAAATGGGAGCTGAAGGCATCCGGCCGACATATATGGTGACCAAGGTTGATGGCTTCGTAAAAAGTCCAAATTCTGTGTTGCACGGCGTCCTTCGTCACTCAACGTACATTCGTACGCCTCGTTCCTCAGGACTTATGCGCCTTGCCAATTGATATAGATTGGTGAACTTTTTTCTTTGCCCTTCGAAACCTTTCACCGCATCTACTTCGTCATTGGTTATCCATTTCGATTGAGTTCTGTCATTATTTGATAGGTCGGCACGAAGGCCGATCCTGCTTGTCCAGTGCCGCCGGCACTGTTTTTAGCGACGTCACGAACGGGTGGTGCAGGTAGATGCCAAAGAACGTGACACCTTTCCGGCATCCGATTCCATATGACATTTTTTATATTTTTTCCCGCTTCCGCACCAGCAGAGATCATTCCTTCCCAGCTTGGGGGTGGGCTTTTCCTGTTTCTCCATACCAAACAACTTATTTAAAATTCCCATGACGGCTCCGAAAAAGTAGAGGTGAAAAATTCGTTTCTTGTAAAAAGAAACATTGGCACAGACTCTTTTTACGAGTCAATCAATTCATGAATATCATCTAAGATCATATATCCGCAAGGGATCAGCAGCAGGGTAATCCCGGTGGCAAACACCACGCCGAACCCTAAGCTGACGGCCATGGGAATTAAAAACTGGGCCTGGATACTTTTTTCCAGCAGCATGGGCAACAGTCCGGCAAAGGTGGTTAAAGAGGTCAGGATAATCGCCCGGAACCTGAACATGCTGCCTTTGATTACCGCATCATAGGCGCTGTCACCGTCCTCGCGCATCCGGTTCACCCGGTGGATCAGGACCAGGGAATCATTGACCACCACCCCGGCCAGTCCGACAATGCCGAACAGGCTGATAATGCTGAGATTAAATCCCATCAAAAGGTGGCCCCATACAGCGCCGACAATACCGAAAGGAATGGCGGACATGACGATCAGCGGCTGGGAAAAGGATTTAAACGGCACGGCCAGCAGGGCATAAATACAGAACAGGGCGATAATAAATCCCCGCCTTACATCTGCTAAAGATTCCTGCTGTTCCTTGCCTTCCCCTTCGATGGTAAACCGCAGGCCCGGATATTTGTTTTTTAATTCCGGTAAATATCGATTGATCAGATCCTGGCGTATTTCATTGGCATTGGTTTGCTTTTCATTTACGTCCGCAGTGACCTTGATGACCCGCAATCGCTGGGCCCGTTCAATGGTGGCATACCCCCTTTTCATTTCCACCTCGGCCACTGTCCGGAAAGGGATCTCTTCACCGGTGGCGGTGCGGATACGCATGCCTTCGACATTGCCCACAGATACTCTTTCCGCATCCGGAAACCGGACCAGCACCTTGACTTCATTTTTGTCTCTCTGAAACCGGATGGCTTCAGCGCCGTAAAAACCGTGTCGCACCTGGCTGGCCAGGTCACTTAAGGTCAGGCCTAAGCTTTCAGCGTTTGGTTTTAATTTTAGCTGCATTTCCATTTTGCCGGGCAGGTAGCTGTCACTGATATCAAAAACACCCGGGAATTTATCCAGTTCCGTTTTGAGATCATCTGCCGCAACCTGGAGTAGTTCATAGTCGTTTATGGATAAATGGATTTCAATGGCATTGCCGGCACTGTGAATCTCGCTGGAAAAAATCAGGGATTCGGTGTCGGCAATGGTGCCGACCTGCTCCCTCCATTTGCGGTTGAGTTCAGTCGAACTGATATCCCGGATTTCCCCGTCCAGCAACTGGATCCAGACCTGTGCAAGATGCCCGCCTGAACCGGATGCGCCATGACGTCCAAATTGTGCGCCGATCAGGTTGGCACTGTATTCCATGAGCGGCTGAGCGCCCTGGGGTCTTTTTGTATCCTGTTCGGTCATCACGTCTTTGCCGGCCTGTTCAATAGTTTTTACCACCTCCCGGGTTCGTTCTAAAGGCGTGCCCGACGGCATGGTCACCATGCACTGGAGCACATCGCCTTCCACTTTCGGGAAAAATGTGAATTTAATTTTACCTGATGTCCAGACACCAAGGGTCAGAAGCAATATGGCAATGCCGATTGCCACTGTCACATACCGCCAGCGGACGCATAATTTAACCAGCCATGCATAGGGGTTTTGAATAACCCAGTTCATCATGCGGCTCATAAATTTTTCTTTGTAGTCTGAAGACTGCACGATGGCGGCCGCCTTGCTCCTTGCCAGGTGAGCGGGGAGGACAAACAGGGATTCCACCAGCGAACCAAAGAGGACGGCAATGACCACGATGGGGATGTTGCGCATGAAGTTTCCCATGGTGCCCCCGGCCATGAGCAGTGGCCCGAATGCCACCATGGTGGTCAATACGGAAAAGATTACCGGCCGGCCCACTTCAACGGCACCGTCGACCGCTGCGGCAAGGGGCGAAAGTCCTTCTTCTTGTTTCCGGAATACATTTTCCCCGACGATAATGGCGTCATCCACCACGATTCCCAGTACCATGATAAACGCGAACAAAGAGATCATATTTAGCGAGACGTCATTATACGGCAGCAGTATGAGCCCGGCGGCAAAACTGATGGGAATTCCCAGGGTCACCCAGAATGCCAGACGCAGGTTCAGGAAAAACCCCAGGATCAGGCTGACCAGTATCAGTCCCCAAAACATGTTTTTGCTCAGCAGTTCGATACGGCTTTTTAATATTTTTGACCAGTCATTATAAATGCCTGTATGAATGCCGGCCGGCAGTCCCGGCTTGATTTGCGCCAGGTATTTCTTTACGGCATCGGCCACTTTTAATGCATTCTGTTCGGCCACCCGGTACACATTGATAATCAACGCCGGTTTTCCGTCAAACCCGGCATACAGGTCCACATCGGCAAATCCTTCTTTTAAATCGGCAATATCGCCTAAGGTCACATTCGTGCCATCCGGATGGGTGATGATCGGGATATCATGATAATCCGGTGCATAATACCGGCGGCCTTTTGTTCGGATCAGCACCTCGCCGGTCCGGGTTTTAACGCTGCCGGCCGGAAGGTCCAGGCTGTTTTTTTTAACAGCTACAGCCACCATCCCCAGCGTTAAGCCGTATTTTCGCAACGTATTTTCAGAAATTTCAATATGGATTTCATTATCCCGTGAAGCCGCGATTTCAGCCAAAGTAATTCCCGGCAGAGTGGTCAATTCGTCTTTAATGGTTTCCGCCACATGCTTGATGCTGCTTTCAGATACATCCCCGTAAACCGAAATACTGACCACCTGGGACTGGCGGGTCAGTTCGCGAATTACCGGTTTCTCCGCTTCATCCGGCAGGGTGGTGATCCGGTCGACTTCCGCCTTGACTTCATCTAACAGTTTTTTCAGGTCCCAGTCTTTCATGATTTCAATGGTCACCGAGCCGGACCCTTCACGGGCTTTGGAATCGATTCGTTCAATGCCGGTGAGGCCGGCAATATTTTCTTCAATGCGGCGCACCACGCCTTCTTCAACTTCCTCGGGCGAGGCCCCGGGATACGCAACGCTGATGTTTATTTTATCCAGGGTGGTTTCCGGAAAAACTTCCAGCTTAATGCTGAATGCGGTGATAATACCGGCGATGAGCAGGAAGAACATCAGCAGATTGGCTGCCACATGGTTGTCCGCAAACCAGGCAATGGCTCCTTTCATTATGATTTTCCTCCGTTGCTTTCCACAAATCGGATTTTCATGCTGTTACTGACCGCCTTTAGTGATGAGATAACCACCATTTCATTATCAGACAGACCGTTTTCAATTACCAGTCCGTCATGAGTGGATCGGGCCACGTCAACTTTTCGAAAATAGAGACGGCTTTCTTTACGGTTGACTACCCAGACGATCTGGCCTTCACGGATGGCTGCTCGGGGGATGACTGTTGCGTGGTTAATGGTGCGGCCATAAATTTCAATTTCAACAAATTGACCGGCTGTCAGCGGTGGAAGGGAGGCATAGGGTTTTTCCACCTGGACCACCACATTGTGCATTCGCGTTAATTCATTGATACGGCCTTCGGACCGGACGACCCGACCCGGCCATCTGATTTTTTTCCCAGCCACCACCGCTTTTACTTCAGCATTTGCGCCTTTGGGGCTGTCGGTTGTAAAATTCGGTATATCAAACCAGAAAAGATCCGCGTCTTCCAACGGGATCACGATTTCCGCCGCATCTGTGGCATGGAGGGTTGCCAGGGATTGGCCGGGGGATACATATTGTCCGATATCAACATTTTCAGAAACCACCCGACCGTTAAACGGTGCGGTCAGTCGTGTCCGTTCGAGATTGAGCCGGGCTTCTTTCAGGTTGGAACGCTCCGCCTCAAGCATCGCTTTGGCTGCAGCCAGTTGGGGTTCCTTGATCACCAGGGGGGGCGGTTCTTCGTTTGAATTATGTTGCCTCCACTCCTCTCCGGCAGCGGCCGATTCTTCTTGTGCCAGCTTAAAAAGGCTTTCGGCTTCTTTTACACGGGCTTCGGCCAATGTCACCGCGATTTCATAATCCACCGGCTCAATGGAAAGCAGGATGTCATTTTTCTTGAACATGCCGCCGTTAACAAGGCTTGATGCTACGTCAACGATCTTGCCGTTGATCTGGGGTACGAGCTGAATTTCCTGGACCGGTTTTGCCGAACCCTGACCGGTGATGATAATCTGCATCGGACCGGTATTTACTGATACGGTTCGGACCATGGGCAGAGGGACTTCGGGTTTTTGTTTTTCAATGGCTTTTTTTTCGGCCTTTAATTTTGAAAAACCGGTAACACCGATAGCGATAATGAGAATAGCAAGGATTGCCTGGACAAGAATTTTTTGTGTACGCGACATAATTTTTTACCTGTTTGTTTTAGGTGTTTAGACTGAAGGTAAGAAGGCTGAAGGCAGTTTAAAATTCTTCAAAAATCATTCCCTTTCAGTCTTCAGCCTTTTTACCTTCAGTCTTTTTCAAATCCCATCCACCGCCAAGCGCCCGGCACAGGCTGACATAATTTGATAGAAGTTCATATTCCACCGAGATCAACTGAAGTGCGGCATCGATCCGGACCTGCTGAGCGTCCAGAACCGTCAGATAATCCACCAACCCCCTGCCATAACGGTCATAGGCAACATCTAAGGTGGCCACTGCTTCGTCCCGGTATTTTAAAAGCCGGTTTCGGCGTTCAATCAGTTCCTTACGGTTTAGCAGGGCACCTTCAACCTCGCCAAAAGCCTGCAGAACCGTCTTTGAGTAAATGGTAAGCGCCTGTTCATAGCGGGCCTGGGCGGCACGTTGATTGGCCGCCCGTTTGCCCGCATCAAACACCGACTGCATGCCGCCGGCAGCAATGTTCCAGAGTTCGCTTTTAGGATCAAACAAAGCGTTCAGCTCATCGCTGGCATGGCCGAATGTAGCGGTAAGTTTTATTTGAGGAAACCGGGATGCTTTGGCCACCCCTATTTGTGCACATGCGGCGTGCAGGGAGGCTTCTGCCGCGGCAATATCCGGGCGCCGGGCAATCAGGTTCGACGGCAGTCCGGGCGGAACGTCCGGCGGTAGTCTGAAATAATCCATATTTTGTTCGCGGGGCGGTTTGTTTTTTGGGTATTGGCCCTGTAAAATCGCAAGGGCCTGGTTTTGGTTGCCAAGGGCTGCGGTCAGTGTCGGAAGCTGCGATTGTGCCTGGGCCAGAATCCGGCTGGCCTGGCGGACATCGAGAATGGTTGTTAACCCCCGTCGGTATCTTCCTTCAACGATGTCCAGGCTTTTCCGGAAGGCATCAATGCTTTTATGGTTAACCTGAATCTGACGTTCCAGTGATTCGATGTTTAAATACAAGTTGATCGCCTCTGCGATCATGGTTTGAACAATCGTCCGGCGGTTTTCTTCGGCCGAAAGAAGTTGTGCTTTGGCCGCTTCAGTGGATCGGGACAGGCGGCCCCAGAGATCGAGTTCAAATGATGCCGGTAAAGACAGGCTGTAAATATCATAAATGTTTGTATTAACGGTACCGGTTAACGGGTTGACGCCTCTTCGGCTGGTGCGGCCGGCCTCAACGTTTAATCCTAAAGTGGGATACTGGTCCGCCCGTGTCTGTTTGAAAATGGACGCAATTTCCTGTACCCGGCCGGCCGCCGTCTGAATGTCCAGATTATTTTGTATGACATTAATAACCATTTGATTAATATCCGGATCATCAAAAATTTGCCACCAGTTTTTCAGATCCTGGAATTCGGTCGATGTCCCCGTCCGGGCATTTAAAAATGTTTCCGGGGTCTTTGTATTTAATTCCGGCCGTTGAAAGTCCGGTCCCATAGCGCAGGCTGATACAAAGAATACTGTAAGCAATGGGATAAATTGAATAAAAATAGATTTCAAATAGTTTTCTCCTCTTTAAACCCATTAATACCATTCATGGTAAAAGATACAATATGATCAATCACCCGGGATTTATACTGCGAATCAAATTCCTGATTCATCACAAGGGAAACCACCGGGCGTGCAAACTCGAAATAGAGAATCATGCTGATGATGCTGAAAATAGATAAAGTCAACTGTTCAAGATCTGCTTTTTTCGAAAAAGATGGCCGGATTTGTTTCTGGATATCATGGTGCATTGGCCGGAGGACTTCGTCAACAACAATACTGATGGCTTCTGTGGGATGAGCCAATTCTCGCTGCATCAGGCCAATTTGGCAGCGCTGTTCATCGTCTGTCATAGTGCCTTCAAGGAATGCCGTGGCAATGGCCCGGACCACGTCTGAGGTATCCGGGTGGTTTTTTCCCGACAGGAAGTTTTTAAAAAACTTTCGGATCTCCTGTGCCCGTGGGACCCATCGTTCCTTAAATACGGAAAGGTAAAGGTTCATTTTATTTCCGAAATGATAATTGACAGCCGCCAGGTTCGTGTCAGCTGCCGACGTGATTTCCCGTACGCTGACCGCTGCAAATCCTTTTCGGGAAAACAGCAGCTCCGCCTGTATGAGTAATCGTTCCCGGGTGTTATCCGGTGCTGGGTGCGTCAAATTAAAGACTCCGTTCATATCCCATTATTAATAAAGAAATGATTGACCATATTTATTTTAAACGTTTGTATTAAACGATCGTTTGAATGTCAATAAATTTTTCAGATATGCTTTCCCCTATAGCGTATGATGTTTGCGTAAAAAGCTTTTCATGGTGACGCATCACCACTGTTTGAGAAAATAACTTGTCTATCCTTTCAAATGTTTATGAATGAGTTATTTGGAAGTGTTCCCCCCGGCCACGTCCGGGACCGAGCCTATAAATAACTTTAAAAAAAAGTTAAAATGTGTTCATGAAAGGCCGAGTTTTTTGCCCGGCAAGTGATGTATTTTGTTATGTTTTATAGTAGGGTGGATTAGCGCGTCAGC
>JAGGYV010000027.1 GCA_021162325.1 Desulfobacteraceae bacterium
AGCGCGCTATGCCCGGTACAGATAATAATCGGAATGTCTTTCCGAATTTTCAATAATTTTTCGGAAAAGGCAACGCCGGTCATCTGGGGCATGGTCATGTCTGTGATTACCAGGTCAAACTGATCGGGGGTTGACTGAAAAATTGCCAATGCATCTATTGGGTTCATTTCAGCTTTCACCTGATAGCCTAAATGTGCCAGCATTTCCTGAGTCATACATAAAAGGGATTTCTCATCATCCACCAGAAGGATTGTTTCATCCCCCATGGGAAGGTCCTCAGCGGCCACAGCTTCAACCGCAGGTTTTTGGGTCGTTAATGGAAAATAAATACTGAAAGTGACGCCTTTTCCGGGTTCACTGTCAACCGTAATCTCTCCCCCGGAATTATTGACAATGCCATGGACCACCGCCAGCCCCATTCCCGAGCCTTTGCCGACCTCTTTGGTAGTAAAATAGGGATCAAAAATCCGGTCGACAATTTTACGATCAATGCCCGGCCCCGTATCACTGACGGATATCTTAACATAATTCCCATTGGACAAATCAAAACGGTGATCGGATACGCCTTCCTCTAAAACGGCATTTTCTACAGTAATTGTCAGGCAGCCGCCGGTTTGTTCCATGGCCTGGGAAGCGTTGATACAGAGATTCATCATAACCTGATTGATTTGAATGGGGTCCGCAAGAACGGTTCCATCTATCACGCGGATATTCTCACGGATCTCAATGGTCGAGGGAATGGATGACCGTAAGAATTTAAGCGTATCTTTAATTACAGGAACAATTTTGATGGGCTTTAATGTCTGATCGGTCTTGCGGCTAAAAGATAGCAGCTGCTTGACGATACCTGCTGCCCGCAAACCGGCTGTTCGAATCTCTTCGATGTTAAAATAACCAGGATTCTCTTTCGGCACATCATCTAATGCCAGTTCCGTGTTTCCAATAATAATCCCCATAATATTATTAAAATCATGGGCAATGCCGCCGGTCAATGTTCCGATGGCTTCCATTTTACGCGAGTGGATGACTTCCGTCTGGAGCATCTTGACCTTCCGCTCAGCCAATACGCGCTGAGTCACGTCTCTTCCGGTTCCGCTGATAAACGGCTCGCCATATTTCGGCCGGGTCAGAACACTGCGATATTCCACATAGAGCTTGCATCCATCCCTGGTAAAATAAATTGCAACCCCTTCATGATGGCCCTTTATTTTTAACATTTTCAGATACTCATCATCAAACAAATGCCTTAATTCCGGCTTCATAAAATCGGACGGACATTTTCCGATGATCTCGTCCTTTTCATAACCAAACGCTTCGCACAAGGCGGGATTAACAGAAATAAACCGGCCATCACTGTCCTGGGTATAAACAAGGTCGGTTATTGAGTTAAACAGATCACGAAAGCCTTTTTCTGATTTTAAGACCCTTCCTTCCATCTGTTTTTGTTGCGTCACATCTCTAAGGGCACCGGTGATGGCAACGATCTTTCCGGTTTTGTCCTGAACCGGAGATGCATCAACTTCAACCCAAAGCAGCCCGCCGCCCTTTTTCTTAAACTCCAGCAGATAGGGCGGCTGCTTCTCACCTGTTTTAATGGCTTTTTCCGTAATTTCGAGTCCCTTTTGATTCACCGGATTATCGGTCGCCAAATCCGTCCATTTAATCATCATCTCTTCGGAACAATAACCCAGAATATCTTTTGAATTCGGACTGACATAACTTAATTTATGGTCCGTGCCGTGAAGATAAAACATCTCATTACTGTGCGCGATAATGGTCTGCAAAACACCTTCACTCTGCTGAACCGCATCGATTGCCTGTCTACGCCGTTTTTCAATATTAAGTGTCTGCCAGACGATGTAACCCAACAAGGCCAGAATAACGGCCAGGATACCTGTAAAAATTTTAAACAGGTCTTTTTTAATAAATGCGATTTCCTCGGCCACATCCTCCAGATATATGCCGGTACCAATAACCCATCCCCACGGCTCAAACAGCTTTACATAGGAAATCTTCGGAACAATCCGTTGGGGATCATCTTTCCACTGCCACATATAATCCACAAAACCCGATCCATAAACGTTTACAATATTGACAAATTCCACAAACAAATGTTTCCCGTCAGGATCCGTAAAATCCGTTAAATCCTGTCCATTAAGATCCGTACGATAAGGATGCATGATCATTTTCGGATATAAATCATTAATCCAAAAATAATCTTTGCCTTCCGGACCAAACCGCAACCCCTGTATCCTGTCTGCTGCATTGGCCCGGGCCGTTTCAGGAGTCAATTCACCGCGTTCCACACGTTGTTGATATTCTGCCAGCAAACTCCAGGCACTATCCGTAAGTTCGCGAATCATTTCCCGTTTCTGCGCCATCATATGCTTTTCATGAGAAGGAAGAAAAAGGGAAAAAACACTCATCACAAACAAAACAAACACCAATCCCACGGGAATAATAATCCTGAAGGATGCTGTTCGTGCCATCCGTTCGGCAAATACTTCATTCACCTTGTTTTTATTTATTGGCATTGGATACTTTCGGAAAATTTCAACCAAGGGCTTTTGAAATATAAAGATTATATTTATTCAGTCTTTTTTTGTGGCCGGTGCATTGAAAAAATAAAAAAAGACAGGGCGGTCAACGTTATACCGGCAATAATACGGTAAATGTCGCTCCTTTTCCCACGTCACTGTCAAGTTTGATGGTGCCATTCATGGAATCCACCAGTCCTTTGACAATCGGCAGGCCCAGGCCGGTACCGGTAATATACCGCGTATTATCGTCCTTGACCCGGTAAAACCGTTCAAAAATCTGGTCATGATATTTCGGGGCGATACCAAAACCATTATCCGTCACCTGCACCTGGATAGAGTTGCCTGCGAGCGCAGCCTTGACAATGATACTTGCCCCTTGAGGAGAATAATTAATCGCATTGGCAATCAGGTTGCCGAAGATACTTTCAAGAGCCATCGGGTCTGCAGTAAAAAGCGGCAATTCTCCAGAAGGCGGTTCAAAAGACAATGCCTGGTCTTTGGATTGTGCCCTGATCCCTAAAAACTCCACAATACTTTTTAGCAAATCCGCAACCTGAATCGACTGGATATTATGCGATATGCCGCCCGCCTCGATGCGGGACAGGTCCAAAAGATCACCGATCAAAGAAATCAGGCCATGCGTTTTTTCTTTGGCCCTTTCAATGAGATGCTGATCCACATCCGTTTCATGAACGGACGTCTCTTTTAATACCATCGCCAGTTGCTCATGAATGGTAGACAATGGCGAGCGCAGCTCATGGGAAACCTTGGCCACAAATTCAGATTTCAGCTGATCCAGCATTTTCAAACTGGTAATATTGGAAAAGGTAACCACCGCCCCCATGCATTCATTGTTTTCGTTTATTACCGGCTGCCCACGTGCCATCAGGTATTTACTGTCTGAAACAAGCAACTCATATGACGGTGGCTCCCCGCCGGCGTCAAGCTCTCCACGGGAAAGCTTTAAAACCATTTCACAGAGCCCTTCATCTTCCACATAGGATGCCAGCTTTTTACCGGCCACTACCGCCGAAACGTCCAGGTCCAGGCTTCTTGAAAAGGCGGGATTCATCAGCACCACTTCCCCCGACGTATTCGTAACAACCACTGCTGTTGGAAGGGACTCAACAAT
Source organism: Desulfobacteraceae bacterium (assembly GCA_021162325.1). Classification (GTDB taxonomy): domain Bacteria; phylum Desulfobacterota; class Desulfobacteria; order Desulfobacterales; family Desulfosalsimonadaceae; genus SURF-3. Next base: position 3,673 of record JAGGYV010000027.1, read on the forward strand.
CGTCCGAATCCGGCTTTTTTCCATATCCAGATCAATCAGGGTCCGCGCCCGCTCTGCCTGGAGCGCTTTGGCTTCCGCCATCAACCTTAACTTTTCATGCGCCCGCCGGACAACGATTCTTAAATGTTCCGGTTCAAAGGGTTTGGGAATAAAGTCATAGGCACCCTGCTTCATGGCTTCGATAGCGGTTTCAATGGTTGCATACCCGGTAATGATAATAACGATAATTTTCTCATCCATATCCCGGATTCGCTGATGAAGTTCCATGCCATCCATTCCAGGCATCTTTAAATCCAGAATGGCGATGTCAACGGTTTCTTTTTCAAGAATTTCAAGGGCCTCTTCCCCCTGGCCGGCTTTTAAAACCGCATACCCCATTCGTTTAAGTATACGCTCAACCCCATCACGAATATCTCTTTCATCATCCACAACAAGAATTTTCAGAAAATCTGTCATTTCAACCAATTTTATTGCCTCCTTCCGGGCTTTCTACTATCGGAAATTCAATGTAAAAAGTCGTTCCTTTTCCCAGCTCACTTTCAGCATAAATCCGGCCGCTATGACTCTCCACAATACCGTAGACCATGCTGAGCCCCAGACCGGTTCCCTTGCCCTGCTCCTTTGTGGTATAAAACGGCTCAAAAATATGCGGGAGCACATCTTCGGCAATCCCCGACCCCGTATCGCGGATTTTAATACAAACCTTCCTCTCTTCAGCGGACATATGTGTTTTCAAACTTAATTGTCCAGACCCTTCCAAAGCGTCAGCGGCATTTAAAATCATATTCATAAACACATGATTCAATTGCTGGGCATCCCCCATGATTTGCGGCAAATCCTTTTCCAGATTTTTTTCAATTTCAATATTATGAAATATGGACTGGTTTTCCAGCAAAAACAGGGTCCGTGAAATAATATCATTGATATCCTGGGGTTTCATATCATGACTGGTCTGCCGGGAAAACTCCAAAAGTTCCTTGACGATATCCTTTGTCCGGTTGGCATCATTAAGGACTCGCTCAAGATCTTCCAGCGCATCCTGCGGCAGATCATATTCCTCCATCACCAGTTTGGTAAAAAGAATAATTCCGCTTAATGGATTATTTAACTGGTGGGCCACGCCAGCTGCCATTTTGCCTAAAGAAGCCATTTTTTCGGACTGAAGAAGCTGAACCTGAGTTTTTTCCAATTCCTTTTTTATTCTGATTTCTTCCCGTCGGTCATGGAAAAATCCGATGGTTGCAACGATCTTACCGTTTTCATACACAATCGAAGCGCTCAGGCTAATGGGAAAAATCTCACCGCTTTTATGTTTTGCATCAATGTGGTATGAAATCAACTTCCCTTCACCCCCATAATCCTCACTAAGCAGCATTTGCATAACTTCCCGGGAACCTTCCCCGGGATACACATCCCGAATCGTAATATCATTTAATGCTTCTTCAACCGTATATCCGGAGAAATGCACCGCCGCTTCATTGAAAATCAAAATTTTACCGGTAGGATCTGCGGCAATCACACCATCCACCGCACTGTGTATCAGGTTTCTTAAAAAGGAATTGGACCGAATCCGTCTTTCTTCCATATTTTTTAATGCTGGCAGATCAAAATCCAACATCACCAGCGCATCCATTTGATCTCCCAGAAAAACCGGATAAGAATACAAACACGGCATATCCATATTGCCTGGATGATTGTCGCTCAAATCATATCTTAAAGATGCTTTTCCTGTTTTCAGCACTTCATTGGCCGGACAACTCGGACATGGGCTGCTGCTGCCGGGGATGACTTCATAACAGAATTTTCCGATAATGCTTTCCGGATGACCTTCCATGGCGGTATTATTGGCAGCCAGAATTTTATACTCGGGAGATATGATGAAGAGTTTGCGATTAAACGCATCAATCGCATCAATTAAAAAACTTTTCTCTGCTTCCACGCGGAATCGTTTGGGCATCATCTGTGGCCATTCTTTATTGGGTTAAATTCTCAAAAAACTTAAACAATATCTTTATCTTATCAAACATAAACAGTCAAGAAAAACGACCGGTCATAGAATCCAAAAAAATCCGCCTTTACAATTTTAAAAGGACCGCCTATAATTTTTATATCAAAAAAGGGCGTTGATCATCGTTTCGGCCATTTTTTGAAAATCTCTGCCTTGTAGGGGCGGGGTTTATCCCCGCCCGAAACAGGAGGGCATAAGTGGCGTGTCAGCCCTTCACTAAAAACTGCGGTTCGGTAAATGACAAAACCAGGTCGCGGGCATTCCCGGAGGTCACCATGCAAAACACCGAATTAACTACCCAGGTCCATAAACTAGGTGAGTGCAGGATCCCGTCACCCATGACGGGTATGCCGTTTGTCAGTGATGATGAACGGGTATTGTGTCATTTCAATGCCAAAAAAATCGAAGCCTGTTTTAAGGCTGGCAAAACGCCTTTGAGTTTTGAGATGGCCGGTGCCCGAGAAAAAATTTATTTTGACCCGTCAAAACTCAAATGCGGCATTGTCACTTGCGGCGGCCTGTGCCCGGGGCTGAACGATGTGATCCGCTCCATTGTGCTCAGCCTGTTTCATCACTACGGGGTCCGCACCGTCTTCGGGTTTCGGTACGGGTTTGAAGGGCTTTCCTACCGGTACGGGCATACGCCGTTTGAGTTAACGCCTTCAATGGTTGGAGATATTCACGCAAAAGGGGGGACGATTTTAGGATCATCACGGGGACCCCAGGATGTGGGTGAAATGGTGGACACCTTAGAACAGATGAATGTAGGCATCCTTTTTGCCATTGGCGGTGACGGCACCCTGCGCGGGGCTCAGGCCATTTCCGAAGAGGTAAAAAAGAGGCGTCTCAAGATCAGCGTTATCGGTATTCCAAAAACCATTGACAATGATATCGGATATGTAGAGCAGTCTTTCGGTTTCGAGACCGCCGTGTACGAGTCCAGGCATGCGATTTATTCAGCGCACATGGAAGCATTGGGTGCCAGAAACGGCATCGGCCTGGTAAAACTGATGGGACGCCATTCAGGTTTTATTGCGGCCTTTGCCACCCTGGCCAACAGTGATGTTAATTTTTGCCTGATTCCGGAAAGTGATTTCACCCTTGAAGGATTTTTAAAAGCCCTCAAAAAACGACTTAAACAAAGAGGGCATGCGGTGGTGGTGGTGGGTGAAGGTGCCGGGCAGAGTCTCATGGATGATACCAATGCCCGGGATTCTTCCGGAAACATTCGCCTGGGGGATATCGGCACTTTTTTGAAAGACCAGATCAAAATTTATTCTGACAAGTGCGGCATGGAGGTGACGTTAAAGTATATCGATCCCAGTTACATGATCCGAAGCGTGCCGGCCAGTCCGCATGATTCGGCGCTCTGTCTGCTCATGGCCCACAACGCAGTGCATGCGGGCATGACCGGCCGCACCAATATCGTGATCGGGTACTGGAAACGCGAATTCACGCATCTGCCCATTTCACTTTCCGTGAGCCAGCGCAAAACCATCGATCCGGGCAGCCGATTGTGGAGCAGCGTTTTGGCGTGCACCGGCCAAAAAAGAGATATGCGGTGACACAATTGTTTCCGGAAGAGCATAAAGCCCTCCCCTACATAGGGTTAAACGCATTTTCCGTAGGGGCGGGGTTTATCCCCGCCCCTCTATAAAAATGGTAGATTGAATACTGCTCTGAATTTATGAATCAGAGCACTTCGCCCGGTTTTCCGGATTGAACAAAAACCGGAATATCTTCCTCAGAATTTAATTGAATTGTTCCCGTAAAACCCGTTTGAGGATTTTGCCGGTGGGGGTGCGGGGAATCTGGTCCGTAAAAACGACCTTTTTGGGAATTTTGAACCGGCCGATTTTTCCCTGGCACCAGTCCAGCAACCCGGCTTCCGTCAGATTCTCATCCGGTTTCAATGCCACGACCGCCTTGATTGATTCCCCCCACTTTTCATCCGGAAAACCAATAACGCCCACGTCCGCGATCTTGAGATGCCCCAGCAGAATATCTTCAATCTCCGCCGGATAAATATTTTCACCACCGGAAATAATCAAGTCTTTTTTCCGGTCCATAATGTACAAAAACCCATCCGCGTCCATCTTGCCGATATCACCGGTATAGAGCCATCCGTCTTTGATTGTCTCAGCAGTCGCATCGGCACGGTTCCAGTACCTTTTCATCAGGTTTGTACCGCCAATCAGGACTTCGCCCAATTCTCCCGGAGCAACATCATTTCCTTTCATATCCACCAGACGCATTTCATTATGAAAAAAGGGAAGACCGCACGACCCTGCTTTTTTGATGGCATTTTTACCGTCAATGACCGTTGCCGGGCCGGTGCATTCGGTCAGTCCATACAGTTGCCGGACCTCAATACCGGCCTCTGCATAGGCCTTGATCAACGTAACCGGCACCGGGGCGGCATAAACCAGCGCCATTTTCACGGAACGCCAATCATATTTTTCATAGCCGGGAATCTGGCGCAAAAGCATCAGAATCTGGGGGACCGAACCAAACCAGGTAATCTTTTCCCGTTCCAGCAGTTCCAAAAAATTGTTTGGCTCAAATGCCTGCTGAAAAACCATTTTCATCCCAAAATGAACACACATGGGAACAGGGGCCAATGCGCCGATGTGAAACAACGGCAGGGGCATCAGCAGGACGTCACCGATTTCGCCGAATGTGGCCTTTAATGTCACCGACGTTCCAAAATAGCTGTTATGCGTCAATTCCGCGCCTTTTGGCTGGCCGGTGGTACCGGACGTATAGAGAATCGTCAGTGTATCCTCATCTCCGCAAACAATTTCCGGTTCCTGTTCAGCGGCTTCTTTGGTCAGCGATTTATAGCTTTTGGCATACGCCGGCGGATCTTCCATAATACCGATTAGATGTTCGCACGCAATATTTTCACGCACCGCATCCACCACCGGTACGAAATCTCCGGTAAAAATGAGTACCCTGGCCTGGCAGTCATTGATAATATATTCGATTTCAGGACCGGCCAGCCGATGATTGAGGGGCACCATAATGGCCCCGATCTTTCCCAGGCCGAAATAAAGATCAAAATACTCCGGTTCATTCAAGGACAGAATAGCCACCCGATCCCCATGACCGATACCGAGCTTTTCCATGGCGTGAACAAATCGGTTACACCGCCGATTCATCTGATCATACGTTAACCGGGTATCTCCCAGGACAAGAGCCTCTGATTCCGGGCTGAGCTGTGCCCGCCGGGTGAGAAAACCGCCGATATTCATTTTCATAAAAACCCCCCTCTTGTATTCGAAATTAAAAAATTCAAGTACTGCTATCGACTATGACAAGCTTATAAAAAGTCGAATTCCGATAACAAAGTAAAAAATTGGAGAAACAAATCGTAGGTCGGGATTCTTTCCCGACAAATAAATATATCATGTCAATCGCCGGGTAAAAAACCCGGCCTACGGGAAAAATTATTTATTGGTACAGCATTTAAACATTTCATATATTCCGCGATTCCAATTCTTCCCACCGTACATACGCCTTTTCCAGCAGAATTTCCAACTCTTCCTGCCGGGCTTTGATCTGAGAGATTCCCTGGCCGTCTGTTTTGTAAAAATCCGGTGTCGACATTTTTTCAAAAAGGGCTTCCTGCTCGACTTCCATGACCTCAATCTGCTGCGGCAGTGCGTCGAGTTCTCTTTTTTCCATATAACCCAGCTTGTTATTATCCGGTCCGGATTTTCTCGTAACGGATGCGGACTTCTTTTTTTCACGCACCTTTGCCGGTTCTTTTTTAGGAATTGGCACCGATTTTTTCTGCCGCTGCCAGTCATCATACCCGCCAATATACTCGCCGACGTTGCCGGTTTCCTCAAAGACCAACGTACTGGTCACCACATTATTTAAAAACGCCCTGTCATGACTGACCAGGAGCAGGGTTCCGCTGTATTCAAGCAGCAGCTCTTCCAGCAGTTCCAGGGTCTGAAT
>JAGGYV010000052.1 GCA_021162325.1 Desulfobacteraceae bacterium
TAGTAACGTTCATTTTTTACATAAATTTTATTTTGACAGATTTTATAGTGGACCCCAATGTCAAGACAGTTTTCTGTTCAATTTAAGCGTTAATTTCGGATGAATTATCCGATCAAATGTAATCCAGTTTTTAATTTTCAATAGTTGTTCATTTGCAATTTTGTCCGTTTTTGATACCATGCCCTTGCCATTTTGGAGGATAGGGCTCTGCCGGGAAGCAACCTGAGCGCCAAACCTGGTGACGGAAGCATGGGGCTGTGTACTTGCACTGCCCTTGTTTCATGCTTTTGTCTACAAAGCGATAAATCCCGGGGGTTTGGGGGTTGGCCCCCATTATAATATGGTAAACTTCCTTTTTCAGGAAATCCTGTCATCCCACTAACCTCAGTTGATTTTCTCCATAATATACTTCAGCGGGTGTTTGCCCATCAAAACTCTGGTGAGGCCGTTCATGGTTATAAAAGTCAAAATACTTTTTCAGGGCCTTGCGCAGCTGCCACAATTAAATAATGACAACCTGTTTAATATAAAAATTGAAAATGCCGAAGGCATTAACTATAATTTTAGCTCACTTTTAATTTTTCCGGTTTTTCCGGTCTATGATTATGAAATTGGATCACAATCTTCCTGCATCTGAGGCAGGATTCATTTTCAGATACTCCAGACGGTTCAGGCCGTTAACATATGCATAGGCGCTGGCAGTGATAATATCCGGGTCCGACCCCCGGCCTAAGGCAATACATTCATCTTCTTTCAGTCTGACGGTGACTTCTCCCTGGGCATCCGTGCCCCCAGTCAGTGCGCTGACAGTAAACCGAAGCAGTTGCGATTTTGTGTTGGTCAGTTTGGCGACCGCATTAAACGCTGCATCAATGGGACCGTTTCCGCTTCCTGTGCCAATTACCTCACGACCGTTCATAAGCATTTTTACGGTAGCCATAGGCAATACCGTGGTACCACTGGTCACCTGAAGATACGTAATCGAATAGATATCAGACGTTCTCAAAACTTCCTGATTGACCAGGGCTTCAAGGTCCTCATCCATAACGATTTTTTTCTTGTCGGCCAGAGCTTTAAACTTTTTGAAAACAATTTTTAATTCATCGTCCGATAAATCATAGCCCATATTTTTTATGTGTTTTAAAAGGGCGTGTTTTCCGGAGTGTTTTCCCATCACCATTTTGTTCGTATTTAAACCAATGCTTTCCGGTCTCATAATTTCATAGGTCATGGGGTTTTTAAGCACACCATCCTGATGAATGCCTGCTTCATGGGCAAAGGCATTGGCACCCACAATGGCTTTATTTGGTTGAACCATCATGCCGGTAATCATGCTCACCAGTCGGCTGATCTGATAAATATGCTTTGTCTGAATGCCGGTGGTGACAGCGGCATATGTTGGACGGGTATTGATTGCCATGACGATTTCTTCAAGTGATGTGTTACCCGCCCGCTCCCCGATTCCATTGATAGTCACCTCTGCCTGGCGGGCACCTGCTTTGATAGCGGCCAGTGTATTGGCCGTTGCCAGACCCAGGTCATTGTGGCAGTGAACGCTTAAAATTGCCTTGTCCATATTCGGGGTGTTGTCGATGACATATTTAACCAGATTTCCGAATTCTTCGGGAATTGCATAGCCGACGGTGTCCGGAAGATTCACCGTCTTTGCGCCGGCATCAATGACAGCTTCAAATACGTTGCAGAGAAAATCCGGGTCTGTTCGGGAACCGTCTTCAGCGGAAAATTCTACATTTTCGGTAAACGTGCGGGCGAATTTTACAGCTGCAACAGCGGATTCAACGACTTCATCACGGGTCATCTGTAGTTTGTATTTGATGTGAATGTCCGAAGTCGCAAGAAATGTGTGAATCCTGGGCTGTTCAGCATGGCAGATGGCTTTCCATGCCCGATCAATGTCGCTGACCGTCGCACGACAGAGAGCGGCAACTTCGGAATGTTTAATTTTTTTGGCAACCTGAGTGACTGCTTCGAAATCACCTTCAGAGGCTGCCGGAAAACCGGCTTCAATGATATCCACACCGAGCTTTTCAAGTTGTGTGGCCAGTCGTACTTTTTCGGCCGTGTTCATGCTGGCTCCCGGAGACTGTTCCCCGTCCCTTAGTGTGGTGTCAAAGATAAATACTTTTTCTATCATGGGTTTTGTCCTGATTTTTTATTGATCAAATGGTCTTTCTCTAACCGGGCCAGCTTATGCTGAAAACTGTCTGCCAAAGCCTGCCAGCTGGCCTCGATAACATCTTCGGAAACACCGATGGTGCTCCAGATGCTGGTTTCATCTCTTGATTCAATCAGCACCCGGACCCGGGCGGCAGTCCCGTCTCTTCCGTCTAAAACCCTGACTTTAAAATCCACCAGATGGACCGGATCCAGTACATTGGGGTATACTTTATTTAAGGCTTTTCTCAGGGCATTATCAAGGGCGCTGACCGGCCCATTGCCTTCAGCCGCTGTGATGTCCTGAATTTTTCCGTCAACGGAAATTTTGATCGTTGCATAGCAATAGCAGGGTTGATCTTTATTCTTTTCAATGGTGACCCTGAAAGAATCCAGGTCAAATAGTGGCTTAAATTGATTTGCCAGTTTTTCCACCATTATTTGAAACGTGCCGTCCGCCACATCAAACTGGTATCCTTCTTTTTCCAGCCGTTTGATCTTAGAAAGAATTTTTGCGGTATCCAGTCCGTTTTCCTCAAACGATATGCCAAGTTCTTTGGCTTTATACTCAATATTGCTTTTTCCGGACATATCGGATACGATTACACGTTGCTGGTTGCCCACAAGCGTAGGATCCATATGCTCATATGAGCGAGAGTCTTTCATAATAGCATTGACATGGATGCCGCCCTTATGCGCAAAAGCACTTTTACCCACAAACGGTCTTGAGCTCAAAGGTGTCATATTTGCCGTTTCACTGACAAACAGGGATGCCATGCGGAGTTTTTTTAAATTTTCATCCGAGATACAGGGATATCCCATTTTGAGCTGCAATATGGGAATAATTGATGTTAAATCTGCATTGCCGCATCTTTCGCCATATCCATTCATCGTTCCCTGCACAATGACAGCCCCCGCACGCACGGCAGCAATGGAATTGGCAACCGCGAGGTTGGAATCATTATGCGTATGAATGCCGATTTGGACTGGTCTTTTGCGTTTTTGTTCTGATTTAGAATTTTTCAGATATGCAATCACTTCTGTGACAATGGATTCAACTTCATGGGGGAGTGAACCGCCATTGGTATCGCAAAGACCAATAGCATCGGCACCGCCTTCGACAGCCGCCGACAGTGTTTGAAGCGCGTAATCCCTGTTTTCCTTAAACCCGTCAAAAAAGTGCTCTGCATCATAATGAACTTCTTCAAGATGACTTTTCTTCAAGTAAGCAACGGATGAGCAAATCATGTCCAGATTGTCTTCCAACCGTACCCGTAGTATTTTTTCAACATGAAGATCCCAGGTTTTCCCGAAAATACAACCAACCGGCGCACCACACGCTATGATGGCGTTCAGATTTTTATCATCTTCAGCTTTAATGCCGTAACGATGTGTTGAACCAAACGCGGTTAATTTGGAATTTTTGAAATCAATATTTTTTGCAGATTCAAAAAATTCCTTGTCTTTAACGTTGGAACCAGGCCACCCGCCTTCAATGTAGTGAATGCCAAGATCGTCCAGTTTTTTTGCGATTTTGATCTTATCTTCACCTGAAAAAGTGATTTTCTCACCCTGGGTGCCGTCTCTTAATGTCGTATCATATAACAAAATTGGTTCCATCGTTTTACTATGCCCATTTTGGTGTATCTGTGTTGTATAAATCACCCATCAATCTTACTAAAACAAAAAGCAGGTTATTTGTTACTTGGATTGCTTTAGTGCGCTTTTTCTTAAATGATGCGTATCTATCCACCTCATTTTCAAGATATCGCAATAATTCGAGTTGTATTTTTACCTCAAGGCTACTATTGACGAATCGTTCTTGCAGCTTCCCTCTAAATTTATTATTCATTGGTATTTTATTAGTAAGTGACTTTAACTCCACATCAATAAACGACAGTTTTCTTGCTACCCATTGTTCCTCATTTTCTACTTCTGGTGGTTTTCCAAAAGCTTCACAAAATACCCATACCACATCAAAAGACAAATCAAGATAGAGGTTTGCCATATCATTACTAATAGTTGCAATAGCATCTGAAGGCTCGCCATAAATAAGACGATACACACTTGGATGTTTGCCTTCTAACTCATCCAACATAGCTGTTATTTTATTATTAGGCGCAATTTTTCCTCGCGAGATAATTTTGTCAACTTCTAGTTGGCTTAATATTCTCATAAGGTTACTAAATCCACTGCAAGATATCTCCTTTTTTGGGAATGGGCATAACGACCTGTTAAGCGGCAATCGGGGCATGTGATTGATAGATTACATGACCCCGATTGAATTAAACATAATTACAAAATGGTAAAAAACCTGTTATTTTTTTCTTTCAGTCGGTCTTAATGACCGAACCGCTGCGCCGGCTGACCACATTTCAGAATTTTTAATTACATCCAGTTCCGCCTGGAGTTTTTCTTTATAATCCGGCTTGCTGTTGACGTCTAAGACTCGTTTGGTTTCAGTACCGTTGGCAACGCTTTCATACAGGTTTTCGAAAACCGGCATGACCGCATCCCGGAATTTTGGTGACCAGTCCAGGGCACCGCGCTGAGCGGTCCCGCTGCAGTTGGAAAACATCCAGTCCATGCCGTTCTGGTCAACCAGGCGAATTAGGCTTTGGGTGAGTTCTTCAACGGTTTCATTAAATGCCTCACTCGGGGAGTGCCCGTTTTTGCGCAGCACATTGTACTGGGCTTCCATGACACCTGAAAGACATCCCATCAGAACACCCCGTTCACCGGTCAGATCACTGAACACTTCTTTTTGAAACGTTGTGGGAAACAGGTAACCGGAGCCCACCACAATACCAATTGCAAGGGTTCTGTCTTTTGCCCGACCGGTGAAATCCTGGTCAATCGCAAAGCTGGAATTGATCCCGTCGCCGGCCAGAAAATTGGCCCGAACACTGGTTCCCGAGCCCTTGGGGGCTACCATGATGACATCTACATTCTTCGGTGCAATGATCCCGGTCTGGTCTTTGTAAACAATGGAGAAGCCGTGAGAAAAATACAGGGCATCCCCTTCGTTTAAACATTCTTTGACCATCGGCCATGTGGCGGTCTGGCCGGCGTCAGATAAAAGCTCCATGATAATGGTGCCTTTTTGTGCGGCTTCTTTAATGGGGAACAGGGTCTCACCCGGTACAAAGCCGTCTTTGATGGCTTTTTCCCAGTATTCGTCACCTTCCATCTGGCCGATAATGACGTTAACACCGTTATCTCTCATATTCAACGCCTGTGCAGGGCCCTGAACGCCATATCCAAGGATGGTGATTGTTTCATCTTTGAGAATTTCCCGTGCTTTCTCCATGGGAAATTCGTCGGATATGATTACCTCTTCGATTGTTCCGCCAAAGTCAATTTTTGCCATGATTTTCTCCTTCGTTATGTTTTTAATTAAGATATTCTATCAAGATTTTGGTTTATTTTATCTAAACATTGCAATACTGCCGGTTCTGGCAATTTCACGGATGCCGAACGGTTTTAAAAGGGTCAGTATTGCGGTTATTTTTTCCGAATCACCGGTGATGTTAATCGTAAAATGTTCCTGGCCGACATCCACTATCTGTCCCCTGAAAATATCTGTAATCCTTAAAATCTCTGCCCGGTGTTCCGCTTTCGCGTTGACCTTCAACAGGACCAGTTCCCGTTCAACAAATTTTTGGTCCGTGAGATCAGCCACTTTGATTACATTGATTATTTTGTTTACTTGTTTTTTAATTTGTTCCAAAATTGCTGAATCTCCTTTGGTTACCATAGTGATTTGGGAGACCAGAGGTTCGTTCGTTTCCGCGACACACAGGCTTTCAATATTATAACCCCGGCCTGAAAACAGACCGGCGATTCTGGAAAGAACACCCGGTTCATTATCGACAAGAATAGAGAGTATATGTTTTTTTGTCATTTTTCCATATCCTTATTAATTAAACCAACAGCATTTTGGAAATCGGCGCCCCGGCAGGAACCATAGGATAAACACATTCTTCCGGTTCAACCACAAAATCCATGATAACGGCATTGTTGCAGGCGATTCCCTTTTTGAGAATCTTTTCAACCTCTTCGGGTTTTGTTGCCCTTAAGCCAACGGCTCCATAAGCTTCCGCCAGTTTAACAAAATCCGGGGTATGCTGGAGCTTGGTGGATGAATAACATCTGTCATAAAAAAGCTGCTGCCATTGACGAACCATTCCCAAGAATCCGTTGTTTAATATTACCACCTTTACCGGAAGAGCATACTGAACAGCGGTGGCCATTTCCTGGATGTTCATCTGGATACTGCCGTCACCGGCAATATCGACCACCAGTTTATCCGGAGCAGCAACCTGGGCGCCAACAGCTGCTGGAAGGCCAAACCCCATGGTGCCTAAGCCACCGGAACTGATAAACCGACCCGGTTTTGTGAAATGATAATACTGAGCCGCCCACATCTGGTTCTGGCCGACCTCGGTGGTGATGATCGCTTCTCCTTTGGTAAGTTCAAACAGTTTTTCAATAACATATTGCGGTTTGATCACATCTTTTTGGTCATACACCTGCGGCGTCGTTTTTCTCCAGTTGTCAATTTGATCCAGCCACAGATGGTGCTCAAACGCATCCATATCCTCTTGAGCGATCATCTGGTTTAATAATTCCAGGGAAATTTTGCAATCTCCGACAACCGGAACCTGGACCTGAATATTCTTTTGGATTGATGTGGGGTCTATATCAATCTGGACAATTTTTGCATGGGGCGCAAATTCATCGGTTTTTCCAGTCACCCGGTCATCAAAACGAACGCCTACGGCAATCATCAGGTCACATTCCGAAATCGACATATTCGCGCGATATGTGCCGTGCATGCCGGGCATTCCCAGCCACAGAAGGTCTGTTCCTGAAAATCCGCCGAGTCCCATAAGCGTGCTGGTAACCGGTATTTTATTTCTTTTTGCCAGTTCATCCAGCTCTTTATGCGCCCGGGACAATATCACCCCGCCGCCGCTGAAAATCAGTGGTTTCTTCGCCTTTTTAAGCAGCTCCACGACTTTTTGAAGTTGTTTCCGATTGGGCACATACGTCGGATTATATGATCTCAGTGCAATGTCATCCGGCAGTTTAAAACTGGTTTTGGCAATCGAAACATCTTTCGGCAAATCAATGAGCACCGGTCCTGGACGACCGGATCTTGCTATGTGAAATGCTTCTTTTATGGTTTTTGCAAGATCTTTCACATCCTTTACCAGGTAATTATGTTTTGTGCAGGGCCGGGTGATGCCGACAATATCAACCTCCTGAAACGCATCATTTCCGATCAGCCTGGTGGGAACCTGACCGGTGATAACCACAATCGGTATAGAGTCACAATTTGCGGTGGCAAGCCCGGTGACAGTGTTTGTCGCTCCGGGCCCGGACGTAACCAGGCAAACGCCGACCTTGCCGGTGACCCGTGCATACGCATCTGCGGCATGTACCGCGCCCTGTTCATGACGAACGAGGATATGATTTAGATCGGTTCTTGCCAGCTCATCATAGATGTCAAGAACCACACCGCCGGGATACCCGAAAATCGTATCAACGCCTTCTTCCTTTAACATCCTCAATAGAATTTGTGCACCAGTCAGCTTACTCATACTCAACCATCCTTGATGAAAAATAATTAGGAATTAGGAATTAAGAATTAGGAGGTAGACCTCAGGACTCATTAATTCCTAATTCCTAATTCTAAATTCCTAATTGCAATTTATAACATGATCGCGCCCTTGTCGGCCGACGATACCATGCGGGCATAGCGGGCCATGTATCCGCTGGTTATGTTGGGTTCCGGTTTTTTCCATTTTGAAAGCCGATCTGCGATTTCTTTTTCATCCACTTTTAACGTAATTGTTTTTTGCGGGATATCAATTGATATAATATCATTTTCGCAAACAATGGCAATCGGGCCTTTTTGCATGGCCTCCGGAGAAACATGGCCGATGGCTGCGCCCCGGGTGCCGCCTGAAAATCGGCCATCGGTGATAAGGGCTACGTGGGCATCCAGGTCCATTCCGGCAATGGCGGACGTCGGGGTCAGCATTTCCCGCATGCCTGGGCCGCCCATGGGACCTTCATACCGGATCACCACCACATCGCCTTTGACTATTTTACCGCCCATAATGGCTTCTGAGGCATCTTCTTCAGATTCAAATACCCTTGCCGGTCCTTCATGGACCATCATTTCGGGAACAACGGCAGATTGTTTGACCACACATCCATTGGGTGCCAGATTGCCGAATAGAACGGCTAACCCGCCGACCTTATGGTATGGGTTGTCAATCGGCCGGATTACCTCGGAATCAAGTACAACGGCATGTGTAATATTGTCTTTAACCGTTTTCCCGGTGACTGTCAGGCAGTCTTCATGGATGGACCCGTTATCTGCCAGGACTTTCATGATTGCCTGTATGCCCCCGGCATAATGCAAATCTTCCAGATGATGAGCCCCGCCCGGGCTCAATGAACACAAATGCGGTGTCCGCCTGCTGACTTCATTAATCAGGTCCAGATTTATGGGAACTCCGGCTTCATGAGCCAGTGCCGTAAGGTGCAGCACGGTATTGGTTGAGCAACCCAAGGCCATGTCCACGGTCAGGGCATTTTCAAATGCTTTTTTTGTTAATATTTTGCTTGGGGTAATTTGTTTTTCAAGCAGTTCCATTATCTTCATTCCGGCCATTTTTGCCAGCCGGATACGGGCGGACATCACCGCCGGAATCGTGCCGTTTCCGGGAAGTCCCAATCCGATGACTTCGGTCAGACAGTTCATGGAATTGGCAGTAAACATTCCGGAACAGGACCCGCAGGTCGGGCATGCTGAATCTTCGATATATGTTAGTTCTTCTTCCGTCATTTTCCCAGCACGAACCGCGCCCACTGCTTCAAAGACTGTGATCAAGTCCACTTTCTCTTTTGGTTTATTCGGGTGTTTGCCGGCCAGCATAGGACCGCCGCTGATAAATATTGTCGGAACATCCAGCCGAGCGGCTGCCATCAGCATGCCTGGAACGATTTTGTCACAATTCGGTACCATCACCATGGCGTCAAGAGCATGGGCGATCCCCATAACTTCAACGGAATCGGCAATCAGTTCCCGGCTGCCCAGGGAATATTTCATGCCTACATGGTTCATGGCAATCCCATCGCATACCCCGATGGTACCAAACTCTACCGGTGTGCCACCGGCCATATATATACCGACTTTGACAGCTTCAGTAATTTTGTCCAGATTCACATGGCCGGGAATTGCCGTATTCACCGAGTTTGCAACACCGATTAACGGCCGTTTAATTTCTTCATCCGTATAGCCGATGGCTTTAAACAAAGATCGATGCGGGGCTCTTTCAACTCCTTTTTTGGCTCTGTCGCTTTTCATTATTTTAACCTCCATAAAAAAAACCGTTATCAGCTTTTTTCGTGCTGATAACGGTTTTGAAAATTGTTTTGTTGTGAAGTCAGGCCATTATCAACACTAATCTTGCTCGCAGACATCGATGATACCCACAAGGACGCCTACAAGAATGACAGTAATAAATAGTAGATTGTTGATAATAACTTTGAATCTCTTCATTTTTCAAGGCCTTCACAATTAATATGCTTTCCAATTAACAATATAATATTCGCTTGTCAAGGCGGTTTTATTATTTTTTTAATAGGTTGATCCTAAATTTCGGGCAGAAATGATTTTGAGAAATAATTTTTAAACCATGCAACCGCCTGATCAATAAATTCTTTTTGATGAGTTACATCCGTTATTTGGTGATCACCGTTTTTTTGACATATTAACTTTTTAGGGTCTTTTGCGGTTTTATTTAATTCCAGGGCATTGTCAAATGGTACGATCTGGTCGGCATCTCCGTGGAAAATAAGAAGATGACTGATCTCCGATATCCGGTCTCTGAGATCAAATGATAATTTATCTTTGTCGAGCATCTGTATCAAAGAATTGTTTGCCGGATCATTGGCATAGGGATCATGAATGCTGCCGCTGAAAAGAGGGGCGGCAACGGTCACAATTGATGTGATGTTAAATGATCCGGCCATTGCCAGGCTGATGGCCCCGCCGAAACTGCTGCCAAAAAGGGCAATCGCATCTCCGGTGTCCGGAAAATCCCGGATCGTTTTCACCGCAGACATCAAATCCCGGCAACGTCCTTCAAATGTTGTGGCAGATGAAAATTCTCCTTCACTTTTTCCACATCCGCGATGATCATAGCGGAAATACGCTATATTGTGTTGGGTGCATTTTTCAGCCAAAGCAATTTGTTTCGGGGAATCACCGGTGCTGATTAGTCCGTGAGATCCTATCACAACGGGCGGTTTTTTTATTTTCGGCAGGTGAAGGGTGCCGTGCAGGTGATATTCATCTGAAGAAAAACGGATTGTTTTTTGCATTCGTTCGGCCTTTGTATTTGATCGTCATGTAAAAAGTCTCTTTTTCACCACAGAGGGTACAGAGAAAAAAAGGGAAAATTTTATTTTAAAGTAACGGATCAGGTAGATAGGTTGAAGGCTGAAGGTAAAAAGGGCAGGCGGAATAAGCTGTTTTTTAAAAATAATTTATTCAGCCAGCTCTTCAGCCTAAACCCCTTCAGTCTAACTAACCTGAGTAGCTACATTTTAAATTACTTATCTCTGTTGTCTCTGTTGTTTCTGTTGTTTCTGTTGTTTCTGTTGTTTCTGTTGTCTCTGTTATCTCAGTGGTTCATTTTAATTTTCAGGAATGCGTCATCTGTGAGTCAATAGTCGATTTTATGATATCAGATGTTTTTATTGTTTGATATGCTCAAATAATAAATATATGCAGAAGTAATAGAAATGATCCAGTAAAAAAAAATAAAATATATCATAAGGTATTAAAAATATATGACAATAAAAAAAGGCGGTGAAATCGAGCTGGAAATAACGGATCTGGCATTCGGAGGCAAGGGAATTGCCAAGGTTGATGGATTTACCGTATTCGTGGAACAGGCTGTACCCGGTGATCGCGTTTTGGCGCGTATTTATAAAAAAAAGAAAAGTTATGCGGAATCACGCATTGTTTCCCTGCTGTCACCGTCAGAGGATCGGATCGATGCGCCATGCGCTTTTAGCGGATATTGCGGCGGGTGTAAATGGCAGTTTTTTAAATATGACAAACAGCTCGAATATAAACAGCGGCATGTGAAAGAATCATTTAAACATATCGGCGGCCTTGAAGATGTATTCGTACACCCCACTATACCGTCTGAGCGGATTTTTGAGTATCGGAATAAAATGGAGTTTTCCTGCTCCGACCGGCGATGGCTGTTGCCGAATGAACTCGGCGATGAAGAAATTGACATCGGTTTTGCATTAGGTCTTCATGTTCCCGGAACGTTTCACAAAGTGTTGGATATTGATAAATGTCTCATATATCCGGCAACCGGCAATGATATTGTCAATACCATCCGGCAGTATATGAAGAAATCCGGTCGCCCGCTTTACGGACTTCGCTCCCATGAAGGGTTCTGGCGATTTGTGATGATGCGTCATTCAGTTGCCCATGATCAGTGGTTGGTTAACATCGTGACTGCCACCAAAGACCTCACGGTTGTTCAGCCTTTAGCCGATGAGTTACGCGAAAAATTTTCAAACATTGCCGCAGTGGTTAATAATGTCACTGCCAGCGTATCCAGCGTGGCAACCGGGGAATATGAGCTTCATCTTGCCGGTGAACAATATTTGAAGGAGAAACTGGGGCCGTATGAATTTGAGATTTCCGCGAATTCCTTTTTCCAGACCAACACTCGCGGCGCGGTGGCTTTATACGATACGGTCAAGGAATATGCGCAGTTGACCGGAACGGAAAACGTGCTGGACCTCTATAGCGGTACGGGAACGATTCCCATCTGGCTGTCGGATTCTGCAGATGAGATTATCGGCATTGAAATTGTGGAAAGCGCAATCGCGGATGCAAAAGAAAATTGCTTTCGTAATAATATTTCAAATTGTAATTTTATTGTCGGGGATATCCGGCATATTATTGCGGAAATAACCCAGACACCGGATGTGTTAATTATTGATCCCCCACGAACCGGCATGCATCCGGATGTCGTAAAGCAGGTTTTAAAACTGGGACCTAAGAAAATCGTTTATGTCTCCTGTAATCCGGCAACCCTTGCCAGAGATGTGGGATTGATGAAAGAGGCTTACCGGGTTGCTGAGGTTCAGCCGGTGGATATGTTCCCCCATACGTTTCATATCGAAGCGGTAGCACGCTTGGAAAAAATATAATTTTATCTAACTTCTTCTTCTAACTCCATGATGATCGGAGAAAAAAATCGTAGGTCGGGATTTTTTCCCGACAAATGAAAATGTCATGTCAATCTACAGATTTTGGTGCCGGGTAAGAAACCCGGCCTATATTAGAAATTGTTTTTGAGCGAACCCTCAGTGTTTGAACGAAAACCTGAAAATTTTTTAAGTTCAAGGCGGGCACAAATTTTAACCGGAGGAATGCATGGCGTCTATTGAGAATTAAAACTTTATCCCCAATCCTAAGTGGCGGGGGAGACATACCTCCCCCGCCGATTAAAAACACAAAATCAATTTTCTTAAAACCATCAATA
>JAGGYV010000095.1 GCA_021162325.1 Desulfobacteraceae bacterium
CCATCTGTATCCCCTGCGCACCGGTTTCTGCCGTGATCGTTTGATAGCCATTTTTTTCAAGAATAAAGGTGATCAGCTTCATGTTGTCTTCATTATCTTCTATGACCAGAACTGTTTGCATAACCACCACTCCTTATTAAGTAGATCCCATCCGATATATGTACGTTGTTTTTAAAAAAAACGGCCAATCACTATGATTGGCATATTCCCATAATAATCAGCTGTCAATAATAAAAATTGGATAAAAATCAGGTATTAGTATCAATGGGTTGTAAGCTTTTATAAAAAATATCCTGTAGGGTGGATTAGCGAAGCGTAATCCACCATTGCCAACTAAGACTCACCGAGCATATGCGAAATAAAAAGATGAACGTCCAACATCGAACTTCCAACGCTGAACATCGAATAAGGATGTCGCTTTGCTCCGTAAATTTTTAAATCATCTTTTCTTCTTCCTTTTCCTCAATCCATTTAGGTATCGTCAGCACAAAAGTACTGCCTTCACCCAAAATGCTTTGCACGGATACTGTTCCACCCAGAAGATCGCTCACAATTTTCCGGGTCAGGTACAACCCCAGTCCGGTACCGCCGGCTTTTATTTTCAAATGCGACTCCAGGCGCACAAACGATTGAAACAAAATTGGCAAATCCTGTTCCGAAATGCCGATACCGGTATCGGTTACGCTGATGTCTATCAACTCGTCATGCATGTGCGTCTCAATACGAATGGTTCCTTTTTCCGAATATTTCACGGCATTACTTAACAGATTGAGAATGCACTGAAGCAATCGACGCCGGTCGGTTTTCAACGGCAGGCTTTCCGCCATTACCACCTCCAGTCCCAGCCCTTTTTTTTCAATATCCGGCTGCAAGGCCACGGCGGCTTCTGAAATCACTTCCGCAAGGTTAAATTCCGATACAAATGTTTCTGTTTTTTTTGCTTCAATCTTGGAAATATCAATCACATCGGTAATCAGCGCCAACAGGTGCTTTCCAGACGCAGACACCCGCTGAAGCTGGTCTTTCTGCTCATCCGTAATTTCTCCTGACATGCCCTGAAGCATGACGCCGGTAAACCCGATAATGGAGTTGAGCGGAGTACGCAATTCATGGGACATGGACGCAATAAACATGGACTTGAGCTGGTCGAGCTCCTTAAGCTTGGCATTGGCCTGCTCCAGTTCGTCTGTTTTAAGATTTAAGTCTTCCAGCAAATAGTTCAGGGTCTTTTGGGTCCGCTCAAGATCTGCTGTTTTGCGCGTCAGTATTTCCGTACGTTCCGCTACAAGCTGTTCCAGATTCTCCCGATGTTTTTGAAGTTCTTTTTCAGATGCTTTTCTTTCAGTTATATCCCGGGCAACAGCTATCATGTATTCACCGTCATCCATCGAAATTAACCGGATATTGATCTCCACCGGAAACGTGGTGCCATCTTTTCTTTTATGAACGCTTTCAAGCATGAGATTGGGCATGTGCCGGAGTTCTTTCACATGCCGCTCCCAGGAAAAACCCTCCGGTAAGGCAGCAACAGCATCAATCCCCATCACATTCATCCCAAGGAGTTCTTTCCGTGTATATCCCAGCATCTCACAGGCACGGGCATTGGCATCTATAAAATGCCCATCTTCCGGTGAAATAATAAAAATGGCATCATACGAATGATCGATCAGCGCCCTGAAAAGACTCAGTTCAACTTGTCGCATGGCAAGTGCATCTTCTGCCCGCTTGCGTTTCGCTACCATCTGGTTTGCAGAAAATGCCAGCTTTTCAAACTCGTCAAAATGCATGTCTTCAGGATCAATTTTTACGGACTGCGTTGCGGCTTTTTTAAAAAATTCGGAAACCCGTTCAAAGCTTTTTTCTATTTTTTCAGATAAATAACGTGATATTAAAATCACAGCCGCAAACAAAAAAGACAAGGACAAAATCATTGCTGCCGCATAACCCTTAAGTTTCTCCGCTAATGTCGACTGTTTTTGCGCAATTACCGTGTTGATATCATCATACCAGAACCCCGCGCCGATATACCACTGCCAGTCCGGAATCGCGGCAACAAATGACTTTTTTCGACCGACTTTTTCTTCCGCCGGATTATACCAGGAATATTGCGCGTATCCGCCTTCCGGTTTTTTGATAGTTCGCATAAACAACTCATGGGTAACGATGCCGTCCGGATCGGTTGCCGCTGAAATATTTTTCCCAACCAGTTCCGGTTTACTGGCGCTCATTAAAAGTATCCCCTGAAAAGACCTTACAAATAAAATACCGGCTTCACGCCCCCTGTTTGGGAAACGGACCATGGACAACCACTCCAGCACCTCGTCCTGAAGGTCTTTCTCAGCGACTTTTGCGTTTCTCCTCCGCCATTGAATATATACCAATACTTTTTTAACTTCCTGCCTGACAATAAGTTCCTGTGCCGCAACATATTCTTTTTTAATTTCTGCCGTTTCCTTCCGAAAATCGGCATATTGCCGGTACATTGAAATACTGCCCAGGAGCAATACCGGAAGGCAGGCAATGCTAATCATAATAATCCGATATAATTGGCCGATGCTTTTTTTTTCTGGCATTTTCCGTCTCTTTATTTTTTTATCGAGAAAGAATCCGGTCAACATTGAATGTTAGATATTCAATGCCGGACGTTTTTCTTTACCCTTCGACCTTATACCTTTTCTTTCACCTTCTCTTTCAATTCCTTAATCCGCAGTGCCCTGCCGACAAAAAGTTTGTTCATGCGCTCAAGTTCCACGTTTTTAACTTCCAGTTCCGCAGTTTTTTCTTTGACCAGTTCTTCCAGATAATCCCAGTGTTGTTTTAATTCAGCGTCCGCCTGTTTGCGAATTTTAATCTCTTTTTATTTTTCAAAAATCCCGGATTACGCGCTAATCCAGCTTATTTTATACCTTTTTCCCTTTTATTCCGGAAAAAATGCTCAGTAAAAAAACAATTGACAATTGATCAATAAGTAGAATAGTACTCTTTTAATTGCAATACGAAGTTGCAACTTATTTTTCAATATCAACAAGTTACTATATAAAATCAAAGCCGGGAAGGCTTAAAGCCGCTGTAGCGTCTTATGTTATGTATTCCCCGGCTTTTTTTTATTTAAACCAGGCAATGGTGACGGTTGATGGAAAAGGAGTTGTGATTTGATGAAGCGATTAAAAATCCATATTGGTTTTATGCTGGCCATATTATTAATGCCGGTTGGTATTCGGGCAGAAGATTCTACGTATGAACTGGATAAAATTATTGTGACCGGAAAGAATACCCCGGTGGCGGAAGTAAACAAACAGGAAGTACCGATCAAAGAAACTCAAAAACCAGTTATTTCGACGATTCCGGATATCTTAGACGAAACAGCAGGGCTGGATATTCAGCGACGGGGCATCCTGACCCCCAAAAATAGCCAGGTTCGTATCCGGGGCCTGGATGAACAGCGGACCCTGATCATGATCAATGGCCGGCCCTTAAACGGCACCGGGGTCATGGGCGGATTTTTCGTGGACTGGAGCGCCCTTTCCACCGGTAATTTTGAAGCGATTGAAATCAGCAAGGGCGGTTTTTCGGCAAAATACGGCAACACACTGGGCGGGACCATCAATATGCGCCCCACTCCGCCGGAGGAGCCATTTCACGCTGAAATTTATACCGGTTATAAACGATATAATACATTTTCTTTCAGCGGAACGGCTTCCGGTCAGTCCGGACCGTTTGGTTCGGTATTTTCCGCAGGCTATCACCGGACAGACGGGCATCTTCGAAACAGTGAGGCTGAGCGCTATGACATTAACGGCCGGTTATATCATGACTGGGGCGATGACGGGCAATTGCAGTTCTCCATCCGTCATACGCAGGGAGATTATGCCATGCCGGTGGAAAACCGGCGGAAAAACGCTGATTATGACAATGAATTTCCGGAACATGCCGGCACTTATCTCACCGGTCCGGGGATACCATTTCCGTCCGGCGACCGGCACGGCGACGGCAGCTATTTCAATAAAATCAGGACTGAAATTGATTTGATGGCCATTAAGCAACTGGGTTCAGTGGGTTCAACGATCACACTTTATTTGAACAATGAAGACCGCACGGATGTCATCTATTCGGCGGATCTGGGGGAAAAAATTCTGGAACGAGACGCCACTCCGGACCGGTCATGGGGGTGGGTATCCAAATTTTGTTTGCCTGTTTCCCAACACGTTATCGGGTTTGGTGCAGATGGCAATTATCTGGGATTCGGCGGTGCTGACAACACATTTATCAGGCAGGATTATTTCACCAAACTCCCGTCCGAGGGAACGGATGAATGGCATGCCACCCAATTCCATGGCGCATATGTGGATGATGAATGGGCGGTAACGGACTTTCTGGATATATACATAGGACTGCGATTTGACGATTATTACGGGAACCGTGAAGTGGATGTGGTCACCGGGTATACCAACGGCAAGCCGGCCGGATTTGATCGGCAGACAGTGAATTTTAACGAATCCGTGCTGATGCCCAAAGCCGGCATCATGGTCCGGCCAGTGCCGGGACTCAACCTTTACGCCCGGGCTGCCCGCGCCACGCGATATCCGGACAATCCGGCATTTTACTGGTATTATGCCGGTTACCGGCCGGAAGTGGATGACCGCACGGATGTTGTGCGCAACGAATTAACCTATGAAGATGCCATGGAATATGAAATCGGCAGCCAGTGGCAGGCTCTGCCGGACGTAATGATCAAGCTAAGCGCTTACCAATACCAGGTGGACGACTATATCCGCTGGATTTTCGGATATGC
>JAGGYV010000309.1 GCA_021162325.1 Desulfobacteraceae bacterium
GGCCGAAAAGCATCATGTCTCCTGAATGTTATTGTTTTTGAAAAGTGATGGTGCTCTGGTGTAGAAAAATAGACAAAAAAGGAAGGTCATGTAAATTTCTGCAACGTTGCCGGTAGAACGAAATGGTTTCGAGGGTGTTTATAATTTTCGGAAAGGCGTGATACCGGCAATTTAAATCGTCAGGGCTGTCTATATGCTTCATTTTTACAGGCCTTTATTGCTGGACGACATCAGGGGTTCAGTCGTTATGGTGTCATGATTAAGGTGCTTTAGTCGGGATGAAAAATAAGATAATTCTTATTATCACAAAATTCGAAACGCTTAAAGAAGAAAATAGTTTAATTAGTAGCTGAACGGAAAAATCCTGAAATCCATTTAACCGTCATGGCGCCGGGAAGCACGATCCAAACAATTTTATTGGTAATTTACTAAGGTATTAAATGCTATGCATATGGAAGCCTCTGAATTTCAGCCAGGATGCTTATTGTGAAGTTGCTCTTAATCATAATTGGTATGTTTCAGAAAATCAGGTTTAAAATATCTTGCCAATGCAAATAAATGGTGGTATATATGAAACTATGTATAACGTAGTTATTGATACAAATATTCTGGTTTCAGCATTAAGATCTGATATGGGAGCGTCATATTTGTTCATCTCACAACTTCCATCTCAGAAATTCCAAATATCACTCTCTGTCCCATTATATATTGAATATCAAGATGTTCTAACTCGAAAAGAGCATTTAACAGGAGCAAGCACCAAGGAAGAAATATTAGCGTTTTTGCGGTATTTATGCAAAATAGCAAACCGCCAAAAAATCTTTTATCTGTGGAGACCCTGGCTAAAAGACCCGAAAGACGATATGGTTTTGGAATTAGCCGT
The DNA here is from genome assembly GCA_021162325.1 of Desulfobacteraceae bacterium. GTDB lineage: Bacteria > Desulfobacterota > Desulfobacteria > Desulfobacterales > Desulfosalsimonadaceae > SURF-3. The sequence goes on from JAGGYV010000309.1 coordinate 884, forward strand.
AGCATCAAATAGTCAATTTATAATCACCTATAATTTAAAGGATTTTTCAAATATCCAAAAATTTGGGATTAAAGCCATTACCCCTAAAGATTTTCTGCACAGGATTAAGGAGGTATAATAAAATGGGTAGCACATTAACTTTACGGCTTCCAAAATCACTTCATGGACGTATCAAGGAGCTGGCAAAATCGGATAAGGTTTCTATCAATCAATTTCTTGTAACCGCCGCAGCGGAAAAATTATCTGCGTTACAGACTCAAGATTATCTTGAAAATGAAGCGGCTCAAGGTAAACGAAAAGATTTCAAAAAGGTATTAAGTGCTGTGCCTCATACAGAGCCCGAATCATTTGATAACTTGTAGGGTGTATTGGAAGAAAATGCTCTGATGGTGTAAATTGTCCAACCTGGGGAAAAACAGTCAGACAGAGAAGGCCCGCCTTCGGCTTCATACTTAGGGAACTTCTAAATCTTAATATACCAAACTCGCTTGCCTTTTTGGCCTTCTTCTTCGTTGCGTTAATAGTTACGTAACCGGTTATGCGCCTGTTAACGCGTCTTGAATACAACTAAAAATTCTACGCAATTTCGGTATATTAATATTTTCCAATTCCCCTGGTTTCGGCCTTGCGGCCAATTGCCTGGCAATCGGCCTCCTGGTGGATGCGGTGTATTTTATTTTTTTTGATGTGCTCCAGTTCTCTATGAAATCGGGTGCCCACGCCACAAAGCGTGCCGCATCAGCCTGGGCTGGGCCATCCGCCTTGCGCTTTTCCCTTATTGTGTTTCCGATGTCATTTGTAGAAAGAATCATCCTGATCTTGATTTCTTTGTTATATAGCTGTATATGACTCCAAATATTTGTACTTTTTATGAATTTTTATGCCTTTAAAAAGCAGGTTGAACAGTCGGTAAAATGGCGAAAAACAAAAAAAACAAAAATAATCAGAAGAAGAGAAACCAGCTTCTAAAAAATACATCGGCCGCAGAATTGTTTGAGCAGGGTAAGGCTTTGCACAATGCCGGTAAGCAACGGGATGCCATCGCAACCCTGAAGATGGCGGCCAAAAAAGGCTGGCCCCGGGATCAAATCGACCGATTGTTGTTTAATGCCTATTCCCTGCGGGCGGTTCAGCTGCGTGAAAAGGGGATGGAAACGGAAGCTGTGGAGGTTCATAAATTCGCTTGTGCGCTGATGCCCGCGTATCAAAGCCTTACCGAAGAAGAACTGCTTCTGTTTGTTAAAGCCGTGGATATTCAAAAAGCGGTTGGCGCATATTCGGATTTTCTGATGGCAAACAAACCTTCGGGAAAAATTGAACAGCATCTTGCCGACGTTTTTTTTGTTAATCAGCAATGGAACCTGCTGGACGTGCTCGGTGATCAGATACCTTTAAAGAGGGATGTGCTACTGGTTAGGGATGCCGTCAATTTAATGAACGCCGGTGACTGGGAATCCGCTCTTGAAAACCTTAAGCCGGTGCCCCGATCTTCACCCTGGGCGACATTGCGGATGTTTTGTCATGCAATGGTTTGCTTTTATAAAGAAGATGATGCGGGCATGCAGCGTGCGGTGAATATGATTCCGGACGACTCTTTATTGAAACCGTTGTCCCGCAAACTGGCCAACGATATCCGGGCGGTTTCCTGTCTTTGGGATGGTCCTGTTCATATTGAAAGTTATATTGCCGCTCTATTTGACGAACTTCGCCAAAATCGGTTAAAAAGTGCCGGAACGTATATAAAAAAGATTGCTGAAACTTTATCGTCTCAGAAAACGGACATCGCAATTTTTCAGATTCTTGAATTGTTATGGCCATTGGTCCCCAAGGGCCAAATGCGTGAAAATAATTATTTTAAGCTGGTTGATAAGTTGCTGCCTCAATCACTTGCCAAATTTCTGGCGGCGAAAGTTGATTGTTTGACAATGTCGCCCATGCCATTTAGCAACGCAGCCGGGTACCTGTCATTGTTTGAAATTGAGTTTCCTGAGAAAAAAGATCGTGCCATTGCAACGGCGATGGTTATTGTGGAAACAATCAAAAATTATCAAAGGAGTTTTTCAGGCGGTCCGTTTATTGATGACAACGGCATTGTTTTAAAGAAGTTTCTGGGCCTGACGTCGGAAGACTTCGAAGAATTTCTCCCTGAACTACTGTTTTGTGCGATTTCTCATGATCCAGGAAACCATCAGGCCTATGAATTGCTGGTCAACCTGCCGTCAATCACCCGGAATTCGGAAAACCAAAAAGTTACAAACCAAAAAGCGACAAACCAGAAAGCTAATAAATGGATCGAAGACGGGCTGACCGTTATGCAGACGCATTTTCCGAATGATCCATATCCCTGCCTGGAACTGGCAAAACTGTACTACAGCAAAAATGCCTACCGGAAGGCGGAAAACATATTAAAGGAGGCAATGATTCGTGCGCCGCATGACATCCGTGTGGTGAATATGCACGTGATGTCCCTGTTGATCTCCTCGGATAAAAATATCATGCGCGATAAACGCCATCTGGCCAGAGAGGATATTAATAAAGCAGAAGGCCTGGGCAGTCCGGATACCCGCTTTCTTGTGACTGAAAAACAGATACTTCTTCAGATCGCCGAGCATGGGCAATTGTCTCTGTTTGGAAAGGCCGCGGTTATCGACCATGGTGATGTCCGTCGAACAATAGAAGAATTTACACAGCGCCTGACACCTTTTGAATGCCTTCGTTCCCTGGGGGCTTTGTTTATTGACGTGAATCATTCCACCAAAAAAGCTACATGGGATAAAAAAATGATCCGTGTGGTTGATCAGGCCATACGGAACCGGCTTAAATCCATCAATACGCTGACACAGTCGGAGCTCAATTCTTTGCTGATGCCTTTGTCTCTTGAATTGCCCGTGATTCCCGGAAACGATATGGCGGCCCTTTTTGTACAACGCGCCAAAGGGCTTCTCGGTAAAGTAGACGATCATCATATCATCCCGGTATTTGACAATCTGATTGGCACTCAGCATTTAAAACCGGTACTTCAGGAAATAAACCGCCGAAGAAAAAAGGCTGAAGCGAATTTCGTCGAGATGCTCGATTTTTATGACGTCACGCTGAAACATTTAAATGGTGATTTGTTCAATGACGAATTCGCCTTTTTAGACGTTATCGATAATGTATCCGTATCTGACATTGAACCGATAAGGGCTGCCGCACGAAGACTTTCGGTGTTTGCTCCGGATAACACTGCCTTGAAAAAAGCATTGGAAAATTTTGATTTCAAGTACCTGGACCCGGATTGTTTTATGGATGACGGCTATTACGCCGGCGATGAATTTGACGACGATTTTGATGAATTGTTTGATGATGAAGTATCTGCCATGAATCAGAAGATGATTTTAACTCTGGAAAAACTGATCGTCGATGCCGGTCTGACCGGCGCACCCAAAAAAGCGGTTCTGAAGTTTAAACAGTTCATTTTAAACGGGTCGGTTCCGCTGCCTCTGGATATGATGACAGAACTCATGGATAATGAGACGATTGCACTGATGTCGCGTGAACTCAGGATTATACTTTTTGGTAAAGCGTAAGGGAAATGCACATGTTGTTGGATTATTTTATTCTTGGCCTGAATCCGGACGTATCTGATAAGGACATCCGAAATCAATATCTGGAACTGGTTAAAAAATATACCCCGGAAAAAAATTCACTGCGATTTCAGGATGTAACGGAATCATATGAACGGATTAAGTCCAAAAGGCAGGCAATAAAGAGCCGGCTGCTGGGAGTGTTTGAATTTTCTGATCCGGAATCCGAACTTAACGCGCTGGGACGATCCGTTAATATTACCAGACGACGGGTGGGGTTGTCTGAACTGCTGGAAGAAATCCGGTTAAGGGATGGTAATGAAAAACAATAATCGAATGCAGAAATTTCTATCTAAATTCAGACGGAAATCACAACTCCCGGACAACAATATGACCAATAATAAGAATGTGTCAGGGTGGAAAGAAAAAGCATTGACGGATTTTAAGGCGTGGTTAGACGATTTGCCGGAAAAAAGCATGCAATCGGATGGTATTCCAACTGAACATGTCCAAATGGATGCCTGTGATTTATATACCCTTTTGACTGAATTTACAGCCTTGAGACAGGAAATTAAACTGCAAAACCGGGAGCAGAACAATGCCATCAGAAACCATGGGAATCTGGTGGATAACACCAAAGAATACGCAATACTTTTTAAAGACCGCACCCAAAGCCTTGAAAATCTGGAAGAACGGATTCGCATGGCGTGTGAAACAAGAACCGTCGAACAATTTTTTGATATGCGGGATTCACTTATGCGAGGTCTTGAAGCGGTCCGGGCGGCACTTGATGAAGGCGTTTATTTCAGACGATCCAGCCGCAGGCGCATTGAAGGGGTGATGGAAGGCTATGAAATGGCCCTGCGTCGGTTTGATCGGATATTGATTAAATTCGGAATAACACCGATTGCTGGTGTCGGCCGTCCGTTTAACCCTGCGTTTATGCGGGCTGTGGGCAAACGGAATGATCCGAAGAAAGAAAA
>JAGGYV010000115.1 GCA_021162325.1 Desulfobacteraceae bacterium
AAACTGAAACACACCGTTACTCTTTCTGACCGTGCCTGCGAGCTGTGGGATGAGATCATGACATTTCGGCGTCATAAACCGGTGCCTTTTTCAGCCGCTGAAATGGGAATCATGTTTGTAATGGTTACCCTGCAAGGCACACAGACGGCGGTTGATTTTTTAACCAGAGTCAGAGATGAAATCAAAGAAAAAGCGGATAACGGTATCGGCGTCATTGACAATGAAAAGATCCGCCTGTTCTGGGATAATATCCCGTTGTGGTATAATATGGGGTTGTTTAATTATTTTGAAAAAGCCGGCGGGGTTGTGGTGGCTGAAACTTATTCTGCCGCATGGTCCCTAAGAATGGACGTCAATGATCCTATCAGGGCGCTGGCCATGAAAAGCCTTATGTCCTATCCCCTGGTATCCTGTGTTTCCATTACCAAACGAAAGGAAATGGTTCTTAAAGCATGCCGTGACTATGCCATAGACGGGGTTATTTTTCATAGAAACAAATCCTGTGTGCCCATTACGCTGGGGCAGATGGAAATCAAGCGGGAACTGGAAAAACAGCTCAATATTCCGTCGGTGATTATTGACGCCGACCATATGGATGAACGCAATTTTTCAGTGGCTCAGTTTCAGACCCGAGCGGACGCGTTCATGGAAATGCTATTAACGAAAAAACTTGACGCCACCGCTAAAACATAGCATATAGTATGCTATATCAAATAGGAGGTTTTCAATGGGAACAACAAAAACTGCAACGTCAAGAGCACTGATTGATCCGGAAATTAAAAAGAATGCTGAAGAGATTCTTAGTGGGATAGGCCTGTCTGTTTCAAAATCATTTGAGCTGTTTTATCGGCAAGTTATTGCAAACAGAGGCCTACCGTTTGAATTACATGTGCCAAACGAAAAAACCATGAAAGCGATTGAAAATTCACGGCAGAAAAAAGGGAAAACTTTTTCCACGCCAGATGAATTATTTGAGGATCTTGGGATTTAAGAGATGAGAACAATAAGACGAGATACACAATTTAAAAGAGACATCGAACGTCTTAAAAAACGCAATAAAAATTTTGAAAAATTAAAAGAAATAATCATGTTGCTGGTTGATGGAGAAAAAATACCCGCAAAATGCAAAGATCATAAATTAAAAGGGTTATTAAAGGATTGCAGAGAATGCCATATAGAACCTGACTGGCTTTTGATTTACAGGATCGAAGGAAGCGAGCTTTGTCTTGTTCGCACCGGCGGTCATTCAGACCTGTTCGATTAAAAATAAATATCGAATCATCATGGGGAAGAAATGAGTACTTCAATCACGTTAAAAGATGCCTATAAAACTTTTACGGATGATCAGGACAAAATCATTGCACCGGACCAGACACTGAAAAATGTCAAAGAAAAATTCAGCCGTCTGAATCTCAGTATTCTGGAAGAAACCGTGCGCATTGACAACGGTCGGCTGGATATTCCGGTTTATTTTTCTGTCTGCGGAGAAGATGCCGCCCGTTTGACCGGCACGTCAAAACAGATGGGCAAAGGTGCCACACCGGTCCAGGCGGAAACCAGTGCAGTCATGGAACTGGTGGAACGATACAGCTTTTACAATTTTTACAATACACCGGAAAACTTTATCACTGGCACCTATGATCAGCTTAAAGATCGGGCAATGCCCTTTAATATGATCGCCAAATCAGTTCATGACACATCCAGCGATCTGGCTAAAACACGGATTTTTTTTTCCGGCATTACCATGAAATGGACCTGGGGATATAACCTGACCACTCACGAGAAAATACTGGTGCCGTTTGACTGGTTTTTTGCCATCAATGCATTTAACGGCACGTCTGCCGGCAACTGTGAGGAAGAAGCACTTTGCCAGGGAATTTGTGAAATTGTGGAACGGCATGTTTCCGCCATTGTCTGCCGGGAAAAAAAAATAATTCCCGGCATCCATCCGGAATCCGCCAAAGATCCTGCGGTTGTCAGCATGATTAAAAAATATAAAAAGATCGGCGTCAACCTTTATGTATCTGATTTTACATCAGACATGGGCATCCCTACTGTCGGTGTCATGGCATATGATCCGTCAACATTTCCGGAAAAAAGTGAAATTGTCTGGACAGCCGGCACTACCCCTGATCCGGAAAAAGCATTCAGCCGGGCACTGACAGAAACTGCTCAACTGGGCGGTGATTTTAATACCGGATCAAACTTTGTTGCCAGCGGCCTGCCCAAATACACTGCCATTGAACAGGCCCGTTACATCACCCACCCGGAAAATTTATTAAAGATTTCTGAACTGCCGGATATTTCCAATCGAAACATCAAAGTTGAAGTGGAAAACTGCCTGTCTGAATTATCCAAAAGAAATTTTGAAGTCATAACCATTGCCACCACTCACCCCGAACTCGATTTGCCCGCTTTCTATTCCATGGTTCCTGGCGCTCACTTCAGGGAACGGGCGTCCGGAACCAGTGTCGGCATGTTCTCCTGCAAATTAATTGTTGAAAAAAATCCCCCGGAAAAAGCCATTGAACAACTTGCCCAAATAGATAAAACCCTGCCCAATACCTATTACATAAAATTCTATCTCGGCACCTGTCACCTGGCATTAGAAAATACGGAAACAGCTTACCGTTTATTTGCCCAGGCCCTTGAACTCAATCCGGGCAAACAGGATATTCCCAGCATTTATTCCTATATGGGAGTCTGCTTAAAGGATATGGGCGATTACAACGGGGCATTGGATGTTCTTAAAAAAGGTGAGGCGTATGACCAGGAGCGGACGGATATTTATAACCTGATGGGGTTCTGTTATTTCATGCAAAAACAGCATGAAAAGGCCATTGCCGCATTTAAAAAAGTCATTGCCTTAAATCCGTCGTCTGCGATTGATTATGCCAACATCGCATCCAATTACCGGGATATGGGGGATACGGATAACGCGATTGCCTATTACCAAATCGCGCTGGGCATTGATTCTTCCATTGATTTTGCCCGGACGAACCTGGAAAAATTGGTCGGGGAAAAATAGGGACGCTGTAATATTCAAATCCACAGATAACAATCGGTTTTTCTCTTTTACTTTTCTTGATGGGCAAGAAAAGTAACAAAAGAACCCACCCTGCAACACTTTCCCTCGATCCATTGGTTTTCATGGCGGGATCAAAAACTCGCTGAACCGTTTAAAACGCCATGATTGTAGATTTTAATCACATATGGCTGAATCTGAACACCCCCGTCTACAACACCGCTCAAACAGTTTGCTCCCGTTTCCCATGAAAACCAGTGCCTCTCGGTCGTGTTGCAATGGGAAAGAAACCCCCCATGATATTATAATGTCCAAGAGACATATGCATTCCCACGGAGGAACGAGAAAAACAAGAAAATGCCGTATTGTCAAACACAATACGTTTTCATCAAACTGTTAGAGATCCAGCTGAATCATAATGGCCTTGGCGATCCCCTCCATTTCAATGCCGGGAATAGATCCCGCCGGATTGATTAACCGTTTTTTACTGACTGTCGTCAGCTGATCAGCCATTGCCTTAGACTTTTTCCCGTTAAACGTTACATATGCTTCGCTTGGATAAAGTTTGTCGACATTACTTGTCAGGGGCACGACCTGGACTCTGTTCAGAAACTGATTGGCGGCATTATTACTTAAAATGACAGCAGGTCTTCTCTTGCGGATTTCACCGCCGACGGACGGGTCGAAGTTAATCCACCACACCTCACCTCTCTTCATCATGGATATCTCCAAATGTATTTTCCGCCCACTCAAGCGCCTCGGCTTCCCTGACCTGATCCGCTGCCATCTCTTTATATGCGGTATACCTATTTTTTTTGACAACATGCGGACGAACTAAATCTTCGATAAATCGACTGATTTTTCGGGGGCCGATAACCGCCCGCAAGCCATTATAGACTTCCTCGTCAATGGTCACAGTGAGTTTTTTTTGCATCGCAACACCTCCTTAATCTCTACACGTATAATACACGTGTAAGACCCTCATGTCAAGCGGGTGTTGGAATGGAAAAGCCCCCATGATATCCTTATATGCATTCCCACGAAGGACCCAGGGAATGAGAGTAATAACACAAAAAAGCCGGATGAATGTTTCCACCCGGCTTAAAATTCGATTTCCTATTTTGATATAAGACCTAATTCTATGATTTAAGAAGCGGCAACTTCTTGCTTTATAAGTTTAATTTTATGAATTTTTGAAGGCTTTTTGTCTTCATCGAAATAAACTTCAAAAAAACAATCTCCCTCTTTCTCAATTTTGAAAGGTACAATTCCAAGCGATATCTGCCAATTCTTACCGGTTTCCAAAACAGGGACTTTAAACTCCATAACAGCAGGTTTTGCATCTGGCATTTTAATTTCTAATTTAATCTTTGAAAAAGGCTCTTTAATTTCTTCAACTATAAAAACAACATGCAGTTGTGGCAATAACTTTGGCATCTCTTGAACAATTATATTATCCCCATAGATGCCCATAAACGATCTTTTTCCACCTACTTCATTACGGACATCATCGCATATAATTATTAATATATTCTTTGCTCTTTTCATTGTTATTTCCTAATTAAAATGACATGTTATTACATATTTAAGAAGTATAAACGACCAAATTCTGTCCAACACCTGCAAAAGCACTTGGCTGTTTCTGGTCATGAATTTCCCAAGATGTAGAAACTTCTTTTTGATAGAGATAATC
>JAGGYV010000037.1 GCA_021162325.1 Desulfobacteraceae bacterium
CAAACCTCACCGATGCGGATAATGCATTAAACATCCTCAGATATTTTTCCGACCAGCCGGCCGTCATTATTGTCAAGCACAACAATCCCTGCGGTGCTGCCATATCCGGCTCCTTAGAAGATGCCTACCACAAGGCCTATATGGCGGACCGTGTGGCTGCTTTTGGCGGATGCATCGCCGTCAACCGCCCCATAGACAAAGCCACCGCAAAATCCATCGCCAAACAATATGCCGAAGTGGTGGTGGCTCCTGATTTTGAAGACGGTGCCATGGAAATTCTTGAACAAAAGAAAAATTTACGGGTTATCCGGATTAAAAATATCGATAAGCTCAATACGTTTGTCGGAAAGCGGGTGGTGGAATTCAAAAATCTGATGGACGGCGGTATTGTGGCGCAATGGTCTTTTGCCCCCCAGGCCCTTGATAAATCAGGGTATGTTCTGGCCAAATGCGATTATAAAGGTAAAGAATACGTCATCAACCGTCCGCCCACAGAACAGGAATTTGCAGATATCCGCTTTGGCTGGCTGTTGGAATCCGGCATCACATCCAATTCCGTCATCTATGTGAAAAATGGTGTGTCTGTTGGCATTGGTACGGGTGAGCAGGACCGCGTAGGCGTGGCGGAGATTGCCAGGGATAAAGCGTACCGAAAACTGGCCGACCGTTACTGCTTTGAATCCCACGGCACCGGCTATAATGATCTGACGGATGAAAACAAAAAAACAGAAATTGACAGCCGGGTGCAGGCGGAAAAAGGCGGCCTGATCGGTGCCACCATGGTCAGCGATGCATTCTTTCCATTCAGGGACGGCATTGATGTGGGGCTTGGCGAAGGAGTGTCGGCGGTGGTTCAACCCGGCGGGTCGATGAATGATTATCAGTCGATTGAGGCGTGTAATGAAAACAATACAACCATGGTATTAACCGGCCAGCGAAGCTTCAAACACTAACAGGGCGATAAAGCCTATTGACAAATGTGTAAATACACATCACTTTGGTTGTGTAAACAAACTTTAAATTACAATATTTCAAATTATGACTAAGGTTGATAAAAGAAATCAAAAGATTCGACATAAACCCAATAATATTAAGTTCCAAGAACTTATCGGTTGGCTTGAAGATAACGGTTTCTCACTTGACCGAACAAGTGGAAGCCATCATGTTTTTGTACATCCAGATATTGAAACTCCAGTAAACATACAGAAAAGAAAGGATGGTACAGCCAAAGCGTATCAAGTAAAGCAAGCGATTAAAATTATTGATGGAGAATAACTATGGAGTACTCTGTAAAAATTTTTCCTGATCCGGATGGAGACGGTGATTACATAGCTGAAGTTGAAGAACTTAAAGGGTGTACTGCTTTTGGAGAAACACCCAAAAAAGCCCTTAGGGAAATAGAGACGGCTATGAAATTATGGATCGAAACAGCAAAAAAACATGGAAAACCGATCCCCAAGCCTAAGAGTAAAAGAATGAACGAACCCAAGAAAAGGTTCAATGTAATGTTTCCCGAATCTCTACTACACGATGTTGATGAATATAGAGGAAGGCATGGCATGAAACGCTCAGAACTCCTTGCTGCGGCTGCAAAGCAATTCATTTCTTCTGCCCACTAACTAACAACTTGATAATCCCCCTCGTTCCCACGGTTCTCCGTGGGAATGCATAAAAAGCAGCCCCAGACAACTTCACGCTATGATTAAAAAATAATAACAGACAATTTAGGCTGTTAAGCGCAGTGCTTCTTGCGCTTTTTCAGGAAGTTGTACAAAAATAAAATAGGACGCAGGATAAAGATAATCTTCGCCTGATTCATCAATAACTCTCAGATAACCATCGCTTTGGGCTTTTTCATCATGAAGGATTTGATAAATCTTGCATTTTTCTAAATCTTCACAATCTTTATTATCTACACAAAGAGCATATTTTAATTTATCATCACTTTTCTTCATTTCTTAATCCATAAACTTTTTGATTTTCCAGCCGTTATTATTTGCACGTAAAAGTGTTGCAACGTCACATTGAAAAGCTTTTTAATTGAAGTTCTTTTATCACTTTAAAATGCTTTAAATTGCTTGAAGCAAGGATTAAACTATTTTCGACAGCGGTGGCCGCTATTATTGCATCACCTGGTCTGAGTCTGAGTCCGGAAGATAAAGTGTATTCTTCAACATAAATAGATGCACGATGGCCGATGTTTTCTGTGAGCGGCAGGACTGTAAAGCCAAAAGATGATAAAAAATCTTTTACATATTTGTGTTGGGTCTTATTTTTGGCACATTGTAAAAGTTCCATATAGGTTTGAACGGAAAGAAACCTCTCGTCTGACTTTTCCATCAGTTTCGCGGCCTTTTCGTTGCCTCTCTGTGCCCATATGAAAATATCCGTATCAAATATCATTGGTTCGTGATCCCCTCAAATCATCGATTTCATCCTGCACTGTTTTTTCGTTGATAAGCGATGACATACCAAAAAAAGGATGATCCGTAATTTTCATCTGGGATTTCTTTCCTGACGGGATTAAGATTCCTTTAACTTTTCCCCGATACAGAACAGTGACTTGTTCATTTCTGTCAAGGGCTTTAAGCACATCATTCATTTTATATCTCAAGTCGACAATAGTGGCTTTCATAGACATCCTCCGATCTCTTTTTATGTATACTTGAACTATACATTACGAAAACAAATTTCTCAAATGGGATTTTTTTTAGCTACATATCGGAAGCTATTTTTTTGAGACGAGCTGTTTCTAATTTTGATTGTTTGAGCAGTTTATTCCAACTATCAGGTGGATGCCCACTATTCAGCATTTTTTTAAATACCCGATAAGCATCTCTTTTACTCTTATATGCGCGTTTTGTTCCTTCGTCATTGACCCAGACAAAAACTATTATTTTACTTTCTAAGTGATATCGAAAGAAAAGACGATATTGCTGGAAAAACGTTGCACGAAACCAATGCTTGTGATTCCCGCCGAGGGTTGTTCCCTGACGATAATCAACAAGTGTCGGATCTTGTGGAATGATTCCAAAAGCCAGTTTTTCAATTGCCGCCAACCTTTTTGCAGCATTCTTTTTTTTGTAATTGGCGGGATATTTCTGTCGCAGAAGTTCAACCTGTAAAATTAGCTCTTCGACTTGATCTAAGAATAACGAATGACCGAATATCTTCCATCCATTGATGCTCAAAGGTTTTGATTTTGACAAACTTATTCATCCTCTTCAGAAAGCGGGCTATCTAAATCAATCTCAATATCAGGTACAAGTGAGCGGATACGGCCAAGCAGATCAGAATCTATGGCACTGATATTTTGAGGATTTTGGCTGATATCATCAGCTAAAAAGGTCAAAAAATTAACTAAGACAGGATCAGCTTCAGTTTGATTTACACGAGATATAAGTACGCTTCCATCAGCTTGAACGGCATAGCGTATCTTATCATGCTTTTCTAAACGCAGAGCCTTTCTTACTATATGTGGAATCGTTGTCTGGTATCGATTTGTCAGCGTAGAATCGCTGTATAAGGATAATGTCATAATAACCTCCAAGCAGAAATATTTTTTATATTTGACATAGTAATGCAATTGCATTACTATGTCAAATAAAATATAAACGACGGAAAAATTACCACCGAGGCGGATTTCTCACGCGTCTGATTCCTTCATAGCAAGGCATAAGAGTGAAGCTGTATTGGTTTTACCCCAAATCGACAAAGCATCCCGCCGGGCATTACCATGGGTAATGGTTACCCGGACCAGGTCCTGGGGTTTAAGATCCCAATGACTGGCAGAGCGCAGTTTGCATTCCACAAAATAGTTGGTCACCAAAATGATATATTTGTCCCTGAGTTTATTCAGAACAATGATTTCTTCTTTTGCACCGATATGTTTTTCAGAAAATTTCAGAAGCCAGTAACAATTACACCTCATCTGAACCTGTCCGGCATTTATTTGATTGATTGACATTTATTTTAATTCTGATTAGTAAAAAAGTATGGCAAGAATTGTTGCCCCTGCATATCCGTATCATATCCCCTGGCGAGGCAACCGTTGCCGCTGACTTTTTTAGATAATAACGATCAAGCCTGTATTGAATTTAGATTCGGGTAACCCGACAATAGGTCATGATGAAAGGAAGGCAAAATGCATCTTAAGCAATCCGATTTATTTTTAGGGATGGGCCACAATTTTCTTAAAGAAACCATGGCAATATCTGAGAAAGTATACTTTAATGACCGGGAATTTATTTTCCAGGAAGGTGATCCTGCAAATTATTTCTATATTATTATCAAGGGTCAAATCAGCCTGCTTCTGGGAGATCCCGGACAGGTCATATATACGACTTCCGGCACAGGGGAACTCTTCGGCTGTGCAAGCCTTCTTGGCCGGGATACTTATTTTATTTCGGCCCAATGTATGGAATCATCCATATTTCTCAGATTTGACCGACAAAAAATGAACAAAATCCTGTTCGATGATGTGGACAGCGGTATTCTCTTTTTTAAGCAACTTTCCGGAACGATTGCCAATCGTTTGATAGAAATGTACCAGAAAAATTTAAAACTGATGCCAACAGCAACACTGGATTAAGGAAAGGTATCAAAACATGAAATCCACTGATATTCACCAGACGTTAACAAGCTGCGAATTATTTAAAGGGCTTGAAGAAAACGAAATCAATACGATCGCTGAAATCTGTCAGGTCAAAACTTATGAAATCGGTGATGTTATTTATCAGCAGGAAAATTCCGGGGGCTATATTTACATTATCGCCGAAGGCCGGATAACTTTGGAAAGAAGCATGAATACCGTCTCTCGGAAAGGTCGGGTGGTCATTACAATTCTTGGAAAAGGCCGCGTATTTGGTTGCTGGTCGACGATTCTGGATGAACCGCATCATACGCTGCTGACATCTTTCTGCCAAAAACCGGCTAAAATTATTGTATTAAAGGGTGCCGACCTGAGAGGCCTAATGACCCATGATACTCAGTTTGGATTTAACATTTTGGAGAAACTATGTTTGTTACTTCGCGACCGCGTTCAGGCAGCCTACGGAGCCATGGAAAAAATTTGATCCTGTATCGATCTTTCGCCTGTTAAAGGAGTTGTAAGTACCAGTGGAACTCACTACTGAAGAAAAATCCATTCTTGAAGAGATTAAGACCAACCTTGCGACAATCAGTAAAGAGCGAAGCAAGCTCATCCCCATACTTCAATTTGTCCAATCAAAAATCGGCTATCTCCCCCAAACGGCAATCCATCTGGTTGCCGCTCATTTAGCGATTTCCCCTTCCGAGGTTTACGGGGTGGCAACATTTTATAATCAATTTCGGTTTAATCCGCCCGGCAGAAATCCAGTAAAGGTCTGCATGGGGACGGCCTGTCATGTAAAAGGCGGCGATATTATTCTCGAAAATTTTGAAAGAAAACTGGAAATTAAAGAAAACGAAACCACTCCGGACAGAGAATTCAGCATTGAACGTGTGGCCTGCGTCGGGTGTTGTGCCCTGGCGCCGGTAGTCATCATGGGAGAAACCGTGCACGGCCACATGCAGCCCAGCAAAGTGGAAGGGCTGGTATTAAGAGTCCGGATCGAAAAAGAAAAACAGGAACGGGAAAAACAAAAAAATGACCCCGACAAATAAAGCACACGCCAATCCCCAATACAACGTACTGCGGGAAAAGGCCGAAAAAAAACACCAGGCCTTTTTGAAAGACCCCGTGCCCAAAATTCACATCGGCATGGCCACCTGCGGGATCGCCGCTGGTGCACTCGATACGAAAGCAGCCTTTGAAGACGCCCTGGTCAAACACCATATCGATGCCCGGATTCATACGGTGGGGTGTATCGGCCATTGTTATGCCGAACCTTATGTGATCATCGATCATCCGGATTCCGGTTTCCCGCCGGTATTCTATCATGAGGTGACCCCCGGAAAAGCCGGCATGCTCACCAAGCTCTTTTTAAAGGAAGGGGATCCCCGTTTTGAACATGTCCTTGGTGCCACCGTGCAAAATGAGATGATTCCGTGGATTATGGATTTTCCCCGGTTTAACCTGGAAAAACGCGTTGTCATGGATAAATGCGGCCGCATCGATCCGGAAGATATTGATGAGTATATTGCCGAGGATGGATATTCAACATTAGCCGATATATTACAGCAATCCCCTGAAGAAATTATCCAGGTAATAAAGGATTCCGGCCTGCGGGGCAGAGGCGGGGCCGGCTTTCCCACCGGGCAAAAATGGGAACTGGCTGCCAATGTTTCGGGAAAAGAAAAAACAGTCATCTGTAACGCGGATGAAGGAGACCCCGGTGCTTACATGGATCGCACCATTCTGGAAAGCAATCCCCATCAGGTACTCGAAGGTATTATTATCTGTGCCTATGCGGTGGGTGCTGAAAAAGCCATTGTGTATGTGCGGGCGGAATACCCGCTGGCGGTTAAAATGATGACCCGGGCAATACAGCAGGCAAAGGACCTCGGGCTTCTGGGGCATCATATTTTAGGCAGTTCATTTAATCTTGATATCGACGTCTTCGAAGGGTCCGGCGCGTTTGTTTGCGGTGAAGAAACAGCTCTGATTCGATCCATTGAAGGGTTTCGCGGCATGGCCCGACACCGGCCGCCATATCCAGCGGAACGCGGACTCTGGGGGCAACCCACGGTCATCAACAATGTCAAGACCCTGGCCGCCGTTGTTCCTGTTTTAAGCAACGGCGCAGCCTGGTACAGAGACATCGGCACTAAAAACAGTCCCGGTACCGCGATATTTTCCGTTGTCGGCAATGTGGTCCACCCCGGACTGGTCGAAATTCCCATGGGAGTTACCTTGCGAACGCTCATCTTTGATATTTGCGGCGGGATCCCCGGAAAAAAGAAATTTAAGGCCGTTCAGATCGGCGGGCCTTCCGGCGGCTGTTTGCCTGAAACATTATTAGATACGCCCATCGATTTTGACTCTTTGACCGAAACCGGCGCGATGATGGGGTCCGGCGGCATGGTCGTAATGGATGAAGACACCTGCACAGTGGATGTAGCCCGTTATTTCCTTGACTTTACGCAAAAAGAATCCTGTGGGAAATGCACGTTCTGCCGGATCGGCACATTTCATTTGCTCTCCATCCTGAAACGGATAACAAAGGGCGAAGGACAAGACGGGGACATCGAACAGTTAAAACAGTTAAGCGAGGACATCAAAAAAGGCTCTCTCTGCGGATTGGGTAAAACAGCGCCCAACCCGGTTTTAACTTCCCTGCGGTATTTTATCGATGATTACGAGGCCCATATAAAAGAAAAGCGATGTCCCGCGTTGATGTGCCGTCCGCTGATTGCATATTACATCGATCTTGAAAAGTGTGCCCGTGGCTGTGATGCCTGTGTGGG
>JAGGYV010000202.1 GCA_021162325.1 Desulfobacteraceae bacterium
GAATTGTATCTGCCACAAAATATTCAAAACCCGCCGGTAGTAATAATGGCCCATGGGTTTGGTGCGGAAAAGGCATTCGGCCTGGCAGTCTATGCTGAAACCTTTGCAGCAAACGGCCTGGCTGTTTTTCTGTTTGACTACCGGTGTTTTGGCGCAAGCGATGGTGAGCCCAGAAACTATGTGGATCAGGGACGCCATATACAGGACTGGAAATCCGCCATTGCTCATGTCCGGGCGATGACGGACATTAATACAAATAAAATCGCCCTCTGGGGAAGTTCCTTTAGCGGCGGGCATGTCATTGTCACCGCATCCAGAGATCACAATATTTCAGCCATTGTTGCCCAGGTGCCGTTTGTTGACGCCGTTTCCACCACATTTAAGCTCGGCTTTAAATTTCTCATGCAGGCTACGCCTCATGCCATTCGCGACCTTTCCCGCATCCTGACATTCCGTTCTCCCCATTATATCAAACTAATCGGTAAGCCTGAAGAATTTGCTGTCATGAACACCCCGGAATCATACCCCGGCTATAGTGCCATGATTCCAAAAGATTCCAAATGGGAAAATAAATGCCCGGCCCGGATTCTTCTCCGGTTTGCACTTTACCGTCCCATTGCAATGGCACATAAAATCAAGTGCCCGGCCCTGATCATGCTCGGGGAAAAAGATTCATTGATTGATGCCAAAGCAGTGGAAAAAACCACAGAGAAAATCCCGAAAGGAGAACTGGTTAAATACCCGTTTGGTCATTTTGATATCTATACAGGTGACGCATTTAAAGAAGCAGTGAAAAAACAAACGGAATTTCTTTTGACCCACTTGATGGCGTCGTAAAAAATTCAACTCCTGCGTTGCGTTGCATTCTTCGGTTCGTCAAAGTACAACAGGTACGAATCCTCACTCAGAATTTGCACGCCTTGCCAATTTTATTAGATTGGTGAAGCTTTTTTCATTGCCATCGTAATCAAACTGATTACAAGGACATTTCATTTATCCTATGAATAAACAAAAACTGTTATCTAACAGGGTGTTGAAAACGTCATGAGCAAAGTCAATACAAGGCAAAATTCGACGAAATAGCGGAGTTTATATTTATAAATGAGCATTTTGAGCCGAATTTTAACGCAGTATGGCCAAGCGCAATAGTTTTTCAATATCTTGTTGAGGAGGATGAGCATGGAAAAAAAGATCTGGCACAAATCATATGCCCCCGGCGTTCCACCGTCACTGACGTATGATAAAACAACCGTATCACAGGCATTGTCACGGTCAGCAAAAAACTTTCCGGATCATTCCGCCTTAAATTATATGGGGCGTATTATCCCATACAAAAACCTCGAATCCATGGTCAATGCTTTTGCCAGAGCGCTGACGAATCTTGGAATCCAACCGGGCGATAAGGTGGCAGTTTGCCTGCCGAATATTCCCCAGGCCATCATTGCAAATTACGCTATCTTCAGAATTGGTGCAGTGACGGTTTTGTGCAATCCGTTATACACAGAACGGGAATTAGCCTATCAACTCAATGATTCGGATTCAAAAATTATCGTCACACTGACTCTTTTAGTACCGCGTATAGAAAAAATTCAATCCCAGACCAAAATCGAAAAAATCATTGCCTGCCATATTCATTCGTATCTTCCGTTTCCCAAAAAACAGCTGTTCCCATTTGTAAAAAAGGATATGTTTCGAAAAATTACGCCAACCGATAATGTAAAAATTTTCAAAGATCTTATCAGCGGCCAACCGAACGATTCAGTCGAAGATTTGAGCCAATGGAAAGAAATTGGCGCATTATTATACACCGGCGGCACCACCGGGGTCAGCAAAGGAGTGATGCTCACTCACTCGAATATGAGCTGCAATGTTCAGCAGTTTATTTCCTGGTTTCCGGATCTTCAAAAAGGCGAAGAAAGCCTGGTGGGCAATTTTCCCGTGTTTCATTCTGCCGGTTTTACAGCTATCCAGAATTTCTGTATGTGGCAGGCCTATGAAATCATTCTGGTGCCCCGGCCGGAACCGGCAATTAATATTGAGATCTTAAAAAAGTACAAACCCACATTTCTTCCGGGTGTACCCACCATCTTTGTGGGCCTTTTATCAGAACCGGAATTTCGAAAGCTCAATTTTTCTTCAATCAAAGGATTTTTTTCTGGTGCAGCGCCTCTATCAGCAGACACCATCCGGGACTTAAAAGACCTGACCGGGGCCGACATGTGTGAAGTATACGGTTCTACAGAAAATTCACCCATTGTTTCGGTCACCCCCTGGGGAGGCAGAATAAAACCCGGAACTGTCGGCTGTCCGGTTCCGGATACGGATGTCAAAATCGTGGATATAGAAACCGGTGAAAGGCAAATGCCGCAGGGCGAAACCGGTGAAATCCTCATCAAAGGCCCGCAGATCATGAAAGGTTATTACAAAAAACCGGAAGAAACCGCCAACGTACTCAAAGACGGCTGGTTCTATTCCGGAGACATCGGCAAATTCGATAAGGACGGATATCTGACTATTGTAGACCGCAAAAAAGACATGATCATTGCCGGTGGATATAATATCTATCCCGTTGAACTGGACAATGTTCTGTTTGACCACCCTAAAATTTTAGAAGCCTGCACCATCGGTATTCCTGATGAATACCGGGGTGAAACGGTTAAGGCGTTTATTGTTCCCAAGAAGGGAGAATCACTCACAGAAGATGATGTCATCGCCTATTGTAAAAAAAATATGGCAGCTTACAAGGTTCCTAAAAAATTTGAATTTGTGGAAGAACTGCCCAAAAGTGCTGTGGGAAAAATATTGCGACGCAAACTCCGGGATATGGAACTGGCAAAAACTGCTAAAAAATAGACATTCCACAAAGCAATGTCTTCAATCAAATAAATCATCCCTCGAAGAGGTCTAAAAGAATTACGATTCATAGAGGTTACATTTTCAATAAAGAAACGGCCGTCAGGTAAAAGGCTTTAAACATCGAACATCGACCGGTGACCTCGTAGGGCGGATTAGCGGAGCGTAATCCGCCGATTGAGATTAGCGGAGCGTAATCCGCCGATGGGAAAAAACAAACATCAAAAAATAATTAGCCGCCGACCCACGCAGACAAACGCAGATACGGATATTAATTATTGTGATAAAAGGAACAACTTTAAATCATGACTTGACCTTTTATAAACTATTTCATCATTCGATGTTCAATGTTGGATGTTGGACGTTCAAAAAATGCTTTAGTCTGCCCTATTGAATATATTTTCATTCACGGAAGGCATGGTAAAACCTTTTAGATCGCACCAGCAGAGTTAAGGGTTTAATTAAATAAAAATAGTGAAGGAATAATAATTGACCTCCGTCAGTACCATTCAATTTAAACAAGCCATCCGCACGACCGAAGACCGGCTCACCGCCCTGTCTAAATCCGGAATAAAAATAATCGGCTATTTCTGCACATACACACCGGTGGAGATTATTCATGCATGTGGTTTTCTGCCTGTGCGAATCACTGGCGGGTATGGGAATATCGACAAAGCCTACCAACATGTCCCGGATTTTATCTGTCCGTACATGAAACGTGCCCTGGAAAAAGCCCTGGACGGGCAATATAATTTTCTTTCCGGACTTGTTCAGGGTTATACCTGTGATGCGGCCTGCGGCATGGTAAATGTCTGGAAGGATGCGGTGGGACTGGAAATTCTACATTCCATTCCTATTCCATATAACAATACGCCTGAATCCGGAACTTACTTCAAATCCGTGCTATGTGAATTGATCCAAAAATTTGATGCCATGGGCGAAAATTTCAGCGAGTCCTCATTAAGCGACTCTTTGAATTTATATCAACAGATCAGATCGCTCCAATACCAGCTTTACCAGCAGCGCTATAATGGAAAATCCGGTTTTTCCGCAACCGAATTCATGACAATCATAGATGCCGGGGCGGTAGTGCCGCCGGAAGATTATCTGGCAATGCTTGAAGATTTATCGAAACAAATGCCGCTTAATTACGAAAAACAAAATCAGGGACTTCCAGGTTCGGTGCCAGATTTAGTGCCTGTTTTAGTTTCCGGAAGCCTGGTTGAAAGACCGGAAGTGATGGATATGATTGAAGCATGCGGCGGACGGATTGTCGCAGATGATCTTTGCAACGGTCTTCGCCAGATTCTCCCGATTGACGGGAAGGGAGAAACGCCCATGGACCGACTGATTCACCGATACATGAACCGGTTTCCGTGCCCATCCCGAAGCCGGGCCGTGGCCAGAGGCCGGCGGCTGCTGGACGTATTGAATCAATCTCAGGCAGAAGGCGTGATTTTCCTGGTTCAAAAATTCTGCACACCGCACCTTTCTGATATCCCGATTCTCTCAGAAACCCTTAAAGAACAGGGTTATCCTTTTATCTTAATTGAAATGGATGAAACATGGCAGATGGAAGGGCAGGTGAAAACCCGGGTGCAAGGATTTTTTGAAATGATTGGGGGTAAAACAGGTTAATAGACTGAAGGTAGAAGGCTGAAGGTAAAAACTCCAACTGACTCTGCTTGAAGATTTGAAATGGAAAATATTTTTTGTCAATGACATAGCGATTATGAATGCAGCCAGTGTTTTAAATATAGGCCGCCAGGAAAAGAAAAAAATGGAAAAAATACATAAATCAAAAAAACGATTAAAGACTGCCAAAGAGCTACAGAAAGTCGTCACCGACTACTATGTTCAATGTACAGAAGCCAAGTCCCAGGGCAAACTTGTCGGCTGGATGCCGCCCATGAACGGCGCGATTGAAATCTTTTACGCCATGAACCTGCAGCCGGTATTTCCGGAAAACTGGTCCCCGATTTGCGCAGCATTCGGGTTAACACCGCAGAACTTTGAAGTTTCCGAACAGATGGGTTATTCAAGGGATCTGTGCGGGTATCTTCGAAATATCACCGGGTATATCAACGGCATGATGGATGATAAAGATTCCCCATTTGGCGGGCTTCCAGAGCCGGACATCCTGCTGACCCCGGGTGGCGGGTGTGTTCCGGTCATGAAAATCTTTCATGCCATTGAAAAACGATTTCCCAAGGCAAAAATTTTCTCCGCAGACCTTCCCCAGGTGGCGGTTGAAGAAATCAAGGAACATCATGTAACATATGCCATCTCCGAAATGAACCGTTTAATTGATTTTTTAACCGATGTTACCGGACACCACCTGGATTATGAGAAACTGAAACACACCGTTACTCTTTCTGACCGTGCCTGCGAGCTGTGGGATGAGATCATGACATTTCGGCGTCATAAACCGGTGCCTTTTTCAGCCGCTGAAATGGGAATCATGTTTGTAATGGTTA
>JAGGYV010000316.1 GCA_021162325.1 Desulfobacteraceae bacterium
AATCCTGAGTAATGATTTGTACTTATCGTACCATGAAGAAGCGAAGGATGCAGCGCAACAAAGAATTTGGACTTTTTACGAAGCCATCATCGTTAGACACTATTTTTTTTCCGTTCCCACGGAAGACTGCGGGAACCAGAAAACTCAAGGAATGGCAGACGCTCCTGGATAATCTGATTGGCTTTAGTGGCATTGTTCCGACAGCTGTGTAGACCACCTTAATGCTCCCTGCCTTGTAAACGGGCGCGTCAATATCGTGGGCATTCCATAGTAATCTTTAAACCATTAAACCGTTCTCACGCAGGTGCGAGGGAACGCATAACATATAATCATATACACCACAAAAAAGGCAGGGTCAATTCCGACCCTGCCTTTTTTATTTTTTAACAAATCAACGTATTGCCGACAAACCCGTAGGCCGGGTTTCTTACCCGGCAGGTGCGGTGCCGGAAAAATCGATGCGTTCTGTCCGTCTGCACACATACGGCGGATTACGCTTCGCTAATCCGCCCTACGGATTTATCGAAGTTCCCGGGTTTACCATGATTTTTTCTCGTTCCCACGGAGGACCATGGGAACCAGAGCTAAATAGCGATTTTTACCGCCTTCGGCGGATTACGCTCCGCTGATCCGCCCTACGCAGACTGTTCATTCATCCGGCAGAGCTTTCACCCTGCTGATAAAACACCTTCACAGGGTCACTTTCTCAGCTTTTTGCCGCCTGACTGATCCACTTTGAAATATTTTTAACCACCACCTGTTCCCACTCCGGGCTGACCCTGGATTTAATAAACTGTTGGTACACAAAATTGGTCAGGTCAATGGCTTTTTCGTACAAATAAATTTTTTCAAGCACTGCGCCTTCAACATCTTCCGCCTTCTCAACACGACCGGTTTCCGGCGATTTCAGCCCCCCGATATTGAGGCTCTCCCCCTTCAGGTTAAACCGCCATTCATTTTCCCCGGCTTTGACCACAAGATTGATCTCCGTGACCTTAGCCCCCTTCTGAAGGGCAATCACCCCTTCTTCAAGACCTGCACCGTCGCCTTTGATGGTGATCACTTCATCGCGGTTATGGCTGTTATTTTCCAGCACAATCCGATTTCCGATATAGATATCCGCCAGTTCCGCTTTCGGGTCCAATAATTTCTGCGTATCTGTTTCAATCATGTACCAGAGCCAGGTTAAAAACTCATGGCCAAGAAACTTATATCGATTATATGCAACTGATACATCAAGCATGCTGCCCCCTGTAGAATGTAGATGGTGAAAGTTTTTCCATATTATCCTTTTCCAAATCCGTCAGGCCGCCTGTCAGTTGCGCGGCTGTATACGGAAACATCCGGATCAGCGACAGCTTGAAGGTTTTTGTAAAAAGGGTTTCCAATTCCTCGTTGGCGGCTTTTTGACTGCATAGAAACCATAAGAGCTTCTCCTCATAATTCCAAATCAGATCATACATATTCGGTGTGGCCGGCATGCGCATATAAAGCCGACGGATGACCTCGTCCTTGATCTCGCTTTTCTCATTTCTATGCAGCGATTCCCGCTCGGACTGCTCCAGCCGCTTGTCAATAGCCATCTTCAGATGCTTATTGACAATTTTTGTGGGAATGCTCTTTTTATCGATTCGCAATGAAAAAATAAGATGCGTGCCAAAAATATACGACGAACCGGAAAAATCCGGCTTAAACGGAGATTCGAGACTGGTCCAGCCGACACTTTTATCCTCCGGCTCATTGTCAATCTCCCGGATAGCATTATTGGTTAAAGAATCCACCACCGTTTCCAGAAACGAATCCTCTATGGTGCCCTCCACGCGGTATTGTGTAATTGAAACACTTGATGATAAAACGCCCATAAACGTCAACTCCTAACCCGGATAAACCGGAAAAGTTATAAGTGAACTAAAGTTTGAAGTGAGCTAAAGTTATGGTTAATGCCTCCGGCATTGTCAATTTTTATATTAAAAATGATCGCGCATTTAGCGCAGTCCTCAACTTTAGGCACTTTAGATCACTTTAGTCACTTCACACTTTTTGAATTTTGAAACGACACAAGGTTAAAAACAAAAAGCTAAGCCCTCTCTTTAACCGCAATGCCCTATACAGGCAAGAATTTTTTCCTGTAAAAAACAGATTGGAATTGATATGAAAAGATTGTTACCTGAACTGAGCGGTTCAAATTTTAAGAATATCTTTCGTTTTTAAAGAATTATATCATTAATCAGGATACAATTTTATGAAATTTATTGCCGACCTGCACATTCATTCCCGGTTTTCAAGGGCAACCGCCAAAAGCCTTAATTTTGAGAACTTATATATGGCCGCCCGCATCAAAGGCATCACCGTGGTCGGCACCGGCGATTTTACCCATCCGGGGTGGATCGCGGAAATTTCCGAGAACCTGGTCCCGGCAGAGCCCGGACTGTTCAAACTCAAAGACGAACTGGCGGCCGCATGCGAAAAACAGCTGCCGTTTGCTGAACCCGCTCCTATCCGATTTATCTTAAGCTGTGAAATCAGCAACATATATAAAAAATCCGGGGCCACCCGAAAAAACCACAACCTGGTATTTCTTCCGGACATTGATACGGCCACCCGGTTTAACGCCCGGCTGGATCAAATCGGAAACATTAAATCCGACGGCCGCCCGATCCTGGGCTTAGATGCCCGAAATCTGCTGGAAATCCTGCTGGAAACATCAGATGCCGGTTTTCTGATCCCGGCGCATATCTGGACCCCGTGGTTTTCCATGTTCGGTTCCAAATCCGGTTTTGATACCATGGAAGAATGTTTTGAGGATCTGACCCCCCATATATTTGCGGTGGAAACCGGGCTGTCATCCGACCCGCCCATGAACTGGCGAGTCGGCAATATTGACGGCATCACCCTGGTGTCCAACTCGGACGCCCATTCCCCGGCCAATCTCGGCAGGGAAGCCAACCTGTTAGACACCGACCTGTCGTATCCGGCCATCAAGGATACGTTAAAAACCGGGGATGCCAACCGTTTTTTAGGGACCATCGAATTTTTCCCGGAAGAAGGAAAGTATCATCATGACGGCCACCGAAATTGCGATGTCAATATGACACCCGACAAATCTATAAAATACAATGACCTGTGCCCGGTATGCGGCAAGCCCATGACTCTGGGCGTACTCCACCGGGTTGAGGACCTCGCCACCCGCAAGGAAGGAGAAAAGCCGAAAAAAACACACCCCTATTATCATGTCATCCCTTTGGCTGAAATCATATCTGAGATTGTGGGTGTGGGCCCGAAAAGCAAAAAAGTTGCGTATCACTATGATAAAGCCATTAAAACGCTGGGATCGGAACTGAACATCCTGCATGACATGCCCATAGAAAAAATCGCCACCGCCCCGGTTCCTTTTCTGGGAGAAGCCATCCGGCGGATGCGTGCGGGGCAGGTCAAAATTATCCCGGGGTATGACGGGGAGTACGGCCGGATCAAAGTGTTTAATCCTGAAGAAAAGGACCGGTTGACCGGACAAAAATCTCTTTTTCAAATCCCAAAAAAAAAGGCATCGCCGCCTAAAAAAGAAACAAAATCCCCTCGGCAACCTTCAGATCAACAAACCACTCCCCCCATTAAACAAAAGGAAAAAGAAAATAAAACAGATAAAAAATCCGACATACTGGGCGGCCTGAATAAAGACCAGTTAAAGGCAGCCACCCACGAAAAAGGCCCGCTGCTGATTATCGCCGGACCGGGCACCGGCAAGACCCGGACCCTGACCTGCCGGATTGCTTATCTCATCAAAAACAGGCACGTGAACCCGGAAAACATTCTGGCAGTCACCTTTACCAATAAAGCCGCCGCAGAAATGGCAGACCGCCTGGCCGGGATGCTGGACAGCAAAACGCCCCTGCCCTTGACGGCGACATTCCATGCGTTTTGTTTTAAACTTTTGAAAGAGATCCATCATAGCCATGACAAAGACTATGCCGTCATCGATGATTTTGACCGAAAAAAACTGGTCGAAGAAGCTATCCGTAACGTCAAAAAGTACATCATTGATTTAGACATCAAAACAAACATGGCCGTTGACCGTATTGTCTGCGCCAAACAGCATTTATTGTCACCCTCCGATGACCTTGAACCGGTTACCGACGGCCTCAACACAAAAGATTTTGCGGCAATTTACGAAACGTATCAGCATTTGCTCGATGTCCAGCACCTCTATGATTATGAAGATCTGATCTTTAAAACCGTTCGTTTCCTGGAATCGGATATAGCATCAAAAAATTTCTACAAAACCCGTTTTCCGTATATTTTTGTGGATGAATATCAGGACCTGAATTTTGGCCAGTACAAAATCATCACGGCCCTGGCCCCAACCGACGGTAATCTCTGCGTGATCGGAGATCCGGATCAGTCCATCTACGGATTTCGGGGATCTGATGTATCATATTTTCAAAAATTCACGGATGACTTTCCATCTGCCGCCCAAATCCGGCTGACACGAAATTACCGGTCTTCCGAGACCATCCTGGCCGCTTCTCACCAGATTATCTGCAAACACACATTAAACGATTTTGACGTAAACGATGCTTCCTGCCGGGTTTATTCCGGCATCAGGGGGCTTGCAACCATCAGTATTCTTGAAGCTGAATCTGAAAAATCCGAAGCCGTCGCCGTGGGTAAAACCATTGAACAAATGGTGGGCGGCACTGGATTTCATTTTGATGATTTTAACACCGGCCCGAATGCGCCAGACAAAACAGACGCCCTTCACGGTGACTACCGGGCGTTTTCGGATTTTGCGATTCTCTTCCGGACAAAAGCGCAGGGGAAAGTCATTGCCGAAGTTTTAAGCAACGCCGGGATTCCCTGCCAGATGGCAAGCAAGGAAAACGCGTTCTGCATGAAAGGCATACTGGAACTTCTCTCATTACTGAAAATTGCTGAAGGATACGGCGCTTACATTGATTTTGAGCGAGTCAACGCCATCATTGACCATGGGATAGAAAAACAAGATTTAGAGGCGCTCAAGACATGGGGATATAACAACCGTTACCCGTTGAGTGGACTTATGGCGGAAGCAGAAAGGCTGACGATTGAAGGATTAACCAGTGCCGGCCGTCGACGCCTGGACGTAATGCTGAAATTTATCGCCGGTTATGCCCGGCACATCGCCGGATTGAGCGTCAAAGACAAACTGATCTATCTGGCAAAACAGGCCCAGAATAAAAACCGGTTAAAGTCAGACCCAAAAGTCCGTGAGGCCTTTGATCATGTCATCCGGGTGGCTGAAACGTTTGGTGAAAACACGTCCGGATTTCTGGAGACCACCGCCCTGCAAAGTGATCCTGATATTTTTGACGCCCAAAGCCAGAAGGTGTCTTTGATGACGATTCATGCGGCCAAAGGCCTGGAATTTCCGGTTGTGTTCATTGCCGGATGTGAAAACGGCCTGATTCCCTTTATCCGTCACAATGCGGACTTATGTGATATGGATGAAGAACGCCGGCTGTTTTATGTGGCCATGACCCGGGCAAAGGAACATTTATTCTTTACCCGGACAAAAAAGCGGACGATTTATGGGAAAACAAATTTCAGAGATATCTCCCCATTTATTGCCGACATTGAAAACAAGCTGCTGAAAAAAGAGAATCACCCCGCCATAAAGAAAAAAAAGGGGCCGGTGCAGATGACGTTGTTTTGATAAATTTTTAGAAAAAATTTATCAGTAACCTTTAATCGGAGTTTTATCGTGGATGAATATTTCATTAAGGACCTGATGGTTCCCATTTCCGAGTATGCGACGGTTCCCGTCGGGGCCACTTTATTTGAAGCCTATCTGGCCCTGGAAAAAGCACAGGAAAAATATGACCATGACAAGTACCGTCATCGCGCAATTCTGGTTTTAGATAAAAATAACCGGGTCATTGGCAAAGTCGGCCAGTTGGATGTGTTGCGCGCACTGGAGCCAAAAAATGAAAATTTTAAAATGTTTGAGGATATCAGCAAATACGAATTCAGTTCACAATTTATCCTGAGTCTGCGCGAACAATACCTGATGCAGGATGAACCCCTGAGCAATATTTGTAAAAAGGGTGCCCAAATAAAAGTGGAAGATTTAATGCGCGCCCCGACCGAAGGCGAATATGTCGAAGAAAACACCACTTTAAATACCGCCATCCATCAACTGGTTCGCGGTTCTCATATGGCACTGCTGGTAACCAGGAATAATGAGATTGTGGGTATTTTAAGGTTAGCGGACGTTTTTGCGGCCATTTTCCATACCATGAAAAAATGTGAAATAGATAATCAGTAATTAGGTGCTTATCTCTGATTTTTGTGTTTTTTGGGCAAAATTTTTTAAAAACTCAAAAAGTGTGAAGTGACTAAAGTGATCTAAAATGCCTAAAGTTGTGGACTGCGCTAAACGCGCGATCATTTTTAACATAAAAATTGAAAATGCCGAAGGTATTAACCATAACTTTAGCTCACTTCAAACTTTAGTTCACTTTTAACTTTTCCGGTTTATCCGGGTTAGGTAAGGAAACTTAAATATTATGAACGCACTTGAAAAACTTTTCATCCGAATTGTCCAGCGGGTCAATATTAATTTACGGGAGCTTGAATTTGATGCGAAACCATATGTCTGGGACCTGATCCCGAAAAACCAGATGACCAAATTCTACGCATTTTACGGTATTTCCCCTGATCACCCGTTAAATCTGCAGTTCAAGCATTCCGGCCTGGCCGGGAGTTATTTTCTGGGCCAGTGCCGCGTTTCCAATTCCCTGCTTTACAAGTGCGATGTCCGGGGAGATGAACTTAAAAAAAAGGGGGATAGATTCCAGTTTAAAAATTTTAATATCCCGATTTCCAAAGATGAAGAAATTGTGATTGAAGACAGTGCATTTGTCAAAACACTGATTCATAATTTTTCCCATGACCCGGAAACCCTGGAAAAATTCTTTATAAAGGACACAATATCCACTCACTATGCCAATATCCATGGTTCGCCTTCTGACGGATGCTTTTTGGGGCCGTTTTCAACCGTTGACCTGACCACCATGCGGGACTGCATCATCGGGACATTCTCCTATGTACAGGCCGGCGAAATCAGCCATTTAAATATTGAGCCAGGCACCGTTTGGGTTCGCAGCCCCGGCGCATTTAATTTCCTGTATCGTTATCCCATAGAAAAGCTCAAGGATTATATCTATTTTAAGGCGGGGATTAAACCGCAGGGAATTTTAATGGATTTTGTCGAAAACCGGAAGGAAGATTTCCAGCGGGTGTTTGATGTGGTGAATATCGAACCTTCTTTCGATGTCCCCGCAACCGCATCTCTGGACCGTTATGCGGTGGTCAGACCCTCCACTCGGATCGGCGAGAATGTGCTGGTTTCCCAGCGGGCGTATATTGAAAACTCATATCTCGGCAAAGGGGCAAATGCCCAGGAAAACTGCTACATCATCAACTCCCGGCTTGCAGGCAACAATGTCAACGCCCATGGCGCCAAAATTATCGAAGCCGATGTGGGAGAAAATGTTTTTGTAGGATTCAACAGCTTTCTGCACGGGCAGCCGGAAAACCGGCTGTCCATCGGCAAAGAGAGTATTATTATGCCCCACACTATTATTGATATTGCCGAACCGCTGGCCATTCCGGCGGGACACATCGTATGGGGACTGGTGACCAACCAGGATGATCTTGAAGCACACAGCATCTCCATTGCCGAACTGTCAAAAATCAAGACCCGGTTCACAAAGGGAAATATGTTTTTTGAAGGCAGCGGGGAAAACTTTGTTTCCGCGTTCCAGGACCGGATTCATCACATCCTGGAAGCCAACGGCGCTTATTTCAACAGCCACGACAACAGCGGCCAGGGGCATGCGCAGAAAAACCAGAACATGTCATTTAACACCATCCAACCGTATCCCAGAGGAGAGTATGAAGGATTATTTCCCACGATTATGATTCAACCTTGACGGCTTCGTAAAAAGTCCAAATTCTGTGTTTCGCTGCATCCCTCGCTGCTTCATGGTACGATAAGTACAAATCATTACTCAGGATTTATGCGCCTTGCCAATTCTTAAGATTGGTGAACTTTTATACTTTGCCGTCGGAGTCTGACTTTTTACGAGACTATCAGCCGTAATACCCCCAAAAATTTACTTTTGTAATGTAATCTATTAAATACGGCCCTTTTCGTTTATTCGGCAGCAGGGCCATTTTTTTATGCCCAAATAAGAACAGCCAGCCTTATTAAAACGAAAAAATAATTTATAAGAATTTGTTTTTATAGACTATCATAAGATGAATAATTCAAAATACAATTCATGTCAATTCCGTTTCCTGATTCCGGTTCTGCTTGATTAATACATTTTTTCATAGTAAATATATTTTTTTCTAAAAATGACTATTTTTAAGATAACATCTTTAAATAATAATAAAAAGTTTTTAACTTATTAAATAATTTGAGGAGGTATCAATGAAGACCGAAAAGGTAAAGGACTTAATGGTTCCAGTGACAAAATATGCCACTGTTTCCGATGAGGCCACGCTGTACGAGGCGGTTAAAGCATTAGAGGCGGCCCAAAAAAAATTCCAGAAGGATCGCTACCGGCATCGCGGTGTACTGATTTATGACAAAAATAAAAAAATAATCGGGAAACTGGGCCAGTTGGATATTTTAACAGCCCTTGAACCGAAATATTTTGAAATGCAGGATCGTGAAGGGATGAGAAACCTGGGGTTCAGCAAACAGTTCATGAAATCAATGTTGAAGAACTATCGTTTGCTGGATGGCGCGATGTCAAATATCTGTAAAAAAGCCGGCGAAACAAAAGTCAGTGCCATCGTTGTGATGCCTACGCCAGGAGAATTCGTTGATGAGAACGATTCCATCAATGAAGCGATTCACCAGCTGGTTCTGGGACATCATCAGTCTTTACTGGTGACCAATAAAAAAGGCGACATTGTCGGCATCCTGAGGATGACGGATGTCTTTTCAGCAGCCTGTCAAAGCATGCATGAATGCAGCATTGATTAAATAACTGCTGTCGGATGGTAATTCTTTCTTTCTGAACTAACACTGCACGGAAACCCCGTAAGGAGGGATCTGTTTATGGAAAGCATACAACTGCCTGAAGAAAATAAGAAAAACTGGATTAAAATCATCGCCCTGATCGGGGGCGTCTTTTTATTTGCAATTGTCTATTATTCCCCACAATGGTTTGACGCGGTCGATCCCATGGGCAAACACTTTGCCTTGTCCCATGAAGGAAAAGGCGCGCTGGCTGTATTTTTACTGGCCAGCACCTGGTGGGTGTTTGAAGTGGTTCCCATCGGTGTGACCAGCCTGATGATCGGCGTTCTCCAGGTCCTGTTTCTGATCCGGCCGGCCAATGTGGCTTTTAAAGATTTCATGGACCCATCGGTATTATTTATTTTCGGTTCCATCGTTATCGGTCTGGTATTTACCAAAACCGGCCTGACCCGGCGGCTGGCCTATAAAATGCTGATGATTGTCGGTGAGCGCACCAGCATGATCTACCTGGGTTGTTTTGTGGTGACCGCCGCGCTCTCCCATATTATGGCCCACACAGCCGTGGCTGCCACCATTTATCCGCTTTTGATGGCAATCTATGCATTATACGGAGAAGGCAACAAACAAACCAAATTCGGAAAAGGCCTTTTCATGGGCATGGCTTATGTGGCCGGTGCCGGCAGTATTGTCACCCTGCTGGGTGCGGCCCGGGGGGCGGTTGCCATCGGATTTTTCAAGGATGTCATGGGTCAGGACATTGGATTTTTTGAACTCACCTATTATATGTTTCCCATCGGCTGGATGATGACATTTTTACTGTGGGGATTTTTTATGATCGTATGCAAGCCCGAAAAAAAGACCATTCCGGGTCTAAGGGAAAAAGCCACACAGCTTAACGCAGCACTGGGAAAAATTACCCGGCAGGAAATTATTGCCGCGAGTATCGTCGGTGCCTGTGTTATATCTCTGGGTGTCATTGCCGTGTTAAAGTCGGTTATTCCCGGTTTTCATCCACCTCACAAGACAGCCGTTATCCTGTTATCTACCGTCCTGTTTTTTATTACCGGTATTTTAACCATTGAAGATTTGGAAGAAATCCCCTGGAACATTATCCTGCTGTTTGCCGGTGCCATGAGTATTGGTTTCTGCCTGTGGCAAACTGGCGCGGCCGAATGGCTCGCCATCAACTGGCTGGTTATGTTCAAGGAAGCCCACTGGTTTGTATTTGTTATGAGTATTGCCTTTTTTGTTATGATCATGACAAACTTTATCATGAATGTGGCGGCAATTGCCATTTCACTGCCCGTGGCACTGGTTATCGCACCTTATTTGGGTGTGACTGGAGAAGTCATCCTTTTTGCTTCACTGGTAACCGCCGGCATGCCGTTTCTACTGCTGGTTGGCGCGGCTCCCAATGCCATTGCCTATGATTCGAAGCAGTTTACCACTGCAGAATTCTTTCTTTACGGTATTCCGGCCAGTATCATTTTGATGGCTGTTACCGCTTTTGCTGTTTATGTCCTGTGGCCTATCATGGGCATGCCGATTCTCACGGGTAATTAATCATCCAGACAGGTAATTTCTACGTATGAAATACTCTGTATATTCAGCCATGCGACTGGGCCCGAGAGCCCAGCAGGAAGACTGTATCATTAACGGGATTGATCTCTTTCAGTCGAATCGATTGAGTGAAAAAAAAATAATTGATACGGACTTTCTGCTGCTTGGCATTTGTGACGGTTTGGGCGGCCATGATCAAGGGGAAATTGCCAGCCGCTTTGTATGCGAACAACTCAAACATAAATTTAACCGCACAATGTTCAGCGCTCAAAAAGTCAAAGCACGCTTAACTGAAATCCAGGAAGCCGCCCAAAAAAATCTGCCCAAAAACAGCGGCACCACAATCGCCGGCCTGATGATCATGGACGGTCAAACAATTGGTTTTAATGCAGGCGACAGTCGTATTTATAAAATTTCCTCATCGAAAATGGAATACATCTCCCATGACCATTCACTGGTGCAGGGTCTGGTTGACAAATCATTTATTCAGCAGGATACGGCACTGAATCATCCGTTAAAAAATATCATTGATTTTGGTATTGGGCCCTTGTTTAATGATGCGTGGAAAATTTTTAATGTTCATATTTTTGAAAAGACCATTTCAAAAAATAACGGGTACCTGCTCTGTTCCGATGGCGTTACTGACCTGATGAATGAAACGGAAATACATGAACTTCTGATGCCGTCTCCCATTGAGAATGGGGATATTTTATTACAGGCTTTACAAAAAAAAGGCTTAAAGGATAATACCAGTTTCATCATCTTGCAAATTCACTGACACAAACAAATCGGGGACGATGATTCGATATACAGGGAATAATTAATGGAAGAGATAATAAAAAAATGCCTTCCGACATATGACGTGTTGAGCAAAATCGGAGAAGGTGTTTATGGATCTGTTTTTCATGTAAAAGACAACTTAAAGGAAAGAGCGGTTAAAGTTGTTCCGATCATGGTTGAGAGATCCATATCTTTTCGCACCCAGCAGGAACTGGATTCCAAAATCTCCCATGACTTCTACGCAGTTCAGGAATATTACGGCAAAATCAAAGGAGACGGTGTGATTGAAATCCATGATTTTCACCTCATGGACAAAAGGGTCTCCAAACAAGAAGCCAAAGCATATCTCATTATCTTAATGGAGTTTTGCCCGGAGAATCTGTCAGACCATGTCATCGATCATTACCCGCTTTCTCCCCGACAGGCAAAAAACCTGATGTGGGAACTATCGGGAATATTAAACCGGCTGTCTAACCGAACAAAAGACGCTTTTATTGTTAAAGACTTAAAGCCTTCCAACCTTTTAATAAATAAAGACGAAAAATTATTAATTGGCGATCTTGGGGGACTGCAGCGCTTACACAGCATTTCAACTGCGGCTAAAGCACAATTCACACCCAATTGGTCGGCTCCCGAACTGATCATCAACAGTGAAACTGCCAATATCCCGAGCCTGCTGTTTTCTTATGGTCTTGTCTGTTATTTCATATGGTACGGCACACTCCCCTATGACAAAAAAGATTTCACGGAAAGGACCCGGCTGATCAGGGACAATGGGCTTATCTTTTCCCGTAGTGACATGCCGTATTATATACAGGGGATGATAGAAAAATGTCTAAAATTCGATCCGAACCAGCGTCCTGAAAATTTTGATGAAATCATTCGAATCTTAAACGGTGATAAACGCCCGATTATTGATGATCCTTTATTGTCAGCCGGATCAAAAAGTCCCGGATCAAAATCCACCAGAATCAGGATCACCGGATCAAATTCAAAACAACCAACATCCGCCAAATCTTTTAAACGGGAAAACATCGTTGACAATGCGGTGGAACGACAGCAACGTGACAGCAAATCACCGTTTGAAAGGCATCAAATCGGAGACGCCTGGCTGGAACCGGTGACCGGAATGGAATTCAGATGGGTGCCTTCCGGAACCTTCCGCATGGGGCCGGGTAACTGGGATACAGACGGCAAAAACGACGAGTCCCCGGAACATACCGTTTATATTGACGGGTTCTGGATGGGAAAATACCTGGTCACCCAGGCAAACTGGAAAAAAGTGATGACCAATACATTCTGGAAAAAAATCCGGCTCTACACCTGTAACCCTTCCTGGTTTAAAATGGGACCGGCGTATCCGGTGGAGCAAATTTCATGGGATGAGACCCGGGAATTCATCCAAAAACTGATTTCATTCAACAAAAACAAATACAATTTCCGGCTGCCCTCGGAAGCAGAATGGGAGTATGCGGCCAGAAGCTGCGGCCAGCACCAAAAATATGCCGGTGGTCAGGATCTGGACGCGCTGGCCTGGTATTCCGCCAACAGCGGAATGGCCACGCAACCAGTGGGAACAAAACTGCCAAACACGCTCGGACTCTATGACATGAGCGGAAATGTTTATGAATGGTGCCTGGACGCATACAATGCGTCCGCCTACAAACAACATAAAAAAAACAACCCGTTAATTACCGGAGAAGGGGCCAAACGAGTGATTCGCGGCGGTAGCTGGAGCAATTCTTCCCATGAAATGCGCAGCACATATCGCGCCAGCGTGAACCAGGATTTTAAAGAAAATTATCTGGGCTTCCGCCTGGTGATGACATCCGTCAACCGAAAGAAATTTAACGAGTAGTAGAAACAAATGCGCCACTTATTATTGATTCTAATGCTATGTTGACCTTTTCTATTCCCCTTTAATTGTTCAAGCCTGCTTCCGGGTGGAATCTGTAAACTCTTTAATGATACAGCAGCATTTAGCATTTCAAGTTTTAT
Organism: Desulfobacteraceae bacterium; assembly: GCA_021162325.1. Lineage (GTDB taxonomy): Bacteria > Desulfobacterota > Desulfobacteria > Desulfobacterales > Desulfosalsimonadaceae > SURF-3. The sequence continues at coordinate 13,370 of JAGGYV010000316.1, forward strand.
TCGTGCTATTTTGGAAATGCTTCTAAATTTTTTTACATCTAAATCTAAAGGACGTCCCCATCCCCCTTTAATCCAAATCCAAAAGTTCTTTCACATTTTTAAAAAAAATCTTTTCTTCTAATGCCTTATCACCTTTACAAGCTACTTGAACTGTTTTTATATGAGGTTTCTGACTGCCCCAGGGCCAATCCGATGCGTACATCACTTTATCTGCACCAAAGGTTTTTATGAGTTTACGAATATTTCCTGGAGATTGAAAGCTTGTATCCACCCAGACATTTTGACAATTTGCCAAAGATTTTCGAATCTCACTTATCCAGAATAATCCGGCATGACCAATAATAAAGGGAATTTTTGGGAAGGTTTTAACCATATACACAATCTCAGAGATGGATCCATACTCTGGTCGATTTAAATTTGACTCTGATCCAAGATAATAGGATGAGGGTCCTGTATGAACCAAAATCGGTTTCTGTAATTCCTGGAATGCCTGCAATGCTTCCATTGTTGGGCGCTCCCGAAGTGATTGGCATTGAATAATAGGATGAAGTTTCAACCCACAGGCACCCTTTTCCACATCATCCTTTAATTTAGCCGCCACATCATGATCTCGTGTAAAATCAATGCTGGTAAATGGAAGAATACTTGGTTCTTTCTCTTTTGCTTCCATTAAATCTTCAAAAGTAAGATATGGCGCAACAGGCATAATGACATTAGAGCTCACCTTATTTTCACTCATGGATTTTTGCATATTTTCAAGTGTAGCCGTCATCCCGCGTGCTCTCTGACTAAGAATGGTAGTCTTAAGAGTTAAACGATAAATAAGTTTCCCTAATCCAAATGACCGCATTAACAATAACTCATTTAAATCCTGTGTATCTTTGACTTTTTCTTTAATCACGTTCTTTTGATAGATTAATTCTTTACCTCTTGGGTAAAGGACATTCCCAAGATGGGTATGCGCATCTATAATTTCCATTTACTCTCCTTAATCATTGTTTTGTTTCCATTTATTAAAGTTTTGAATTCATTTGCTTTGTAAAAAAAATCGGACCCTCAATTGTTAAACTCACATTACCAGACAGCACAAAAGTCATTAATATTCTAAACATTTAAGATTGTACTCACAATAAAAAAAATCATCATCATCCGACACAAACTTTCCGTTCCACCAGTTCTCTAAAATTTTAGGCTTATCGCTATTAAAACTCGTTTTGCGTAATATGGCAGGCAAGTAGAGTCCCATCAAAGTCCCGGGTCAAGCTTACTTAGCCTCGGGAATTCCAGGGGAATTCCGGGGATGCCATACCTAATTGATACTATTATATCAACCTTGATTGACTTTAAAGCGTTTCAGGCCATTTCCGTGATGTGTGAAGCACCCTTAAAATGAATACAATCCCGTCTTTTTCTGCATAGGGAAGGACATACGGTAACCCTGGCACAACAAGTTCGCGTGTTCCGGAAACCCTTCCGGGTCGTCCGATTCCAGGTTGTCCGGCTAATATTTTGGCAGCATTTAATATTTTCAAGGCCACATTCGTCGCTGCTGCCGGCTTGTCAGCGGCAATAAATGCCACAGCAGTGTCCAGATTAGCAAGCGCCTTGCGGGTCCACTTAACTCGCATCTACACCCCATTTACCAAATCCGGCGACCACGTCATCATCTGTTGCGACCTTGCCTTGATCTATCTCTTTCAAGCCCTCTGTAACTTCCTGAACAAACCACTCCTCATAGTCCATAAACCGTTCAATCGCCTGATTGATCACCCAGGATCGGGAACGGCTCAAGGTGCTTGCCAAACCGTCAATGCGCCCTAGCATATCGTCGTTAATGCGAACCGTCGTTGCTTTCATGTGTCACCTCCTGAAATTGTATGCACTGAGAATACAATAGAATAGAATACCAAAAAATCAAGGAATAATTGCCCATTTTCTGTGTTATAAAGCGGTTCATGGATCGGATTTTTTATTTAAAGAATATCGAACTTAACAGCGTTCTGATTCATTTTCTGGCAAGGCATTTCAGGGCGACGCTGTAGCTTGCCTACCGCGAGTCCTGAATAACGCCGCCAGGGAACGAACCAGGACGCTGCGATAATTACTCATGGAGGACGGCGAGTATGATTGCCTGCCCCTTCTTTGCCGCCACAATATGTGGTGTGGTTGAAAGATAATACACGCTGTCACCCGGTTCCAGGTCAAATTCATCTTCATCAATCTTTACATAAACCGTCCCTTCAATCACATAAATAAACTCCTCGCCGTCATGAACGGACATCTCATGGTCGGGATTTTCTTCAAGGGTCACCATCAAAGCTTCCATGTGCCGCCCCTTCACTTCAGGCGCCATACTGAAATATTTATAAAGCTGTTTGCCTTTTGATGAGGAGGATCGGGAAACAATTTGGCGCGCATTTTTACGGGTGACCGAATACAGTTTATCCCCGACTCCGGATACCAGCCGGCTGAAGGCGCTTTCAAGGGCCTTGGATAATTTTACCAGCGTGCCGAGCTGCGGCTGAATTTCATTACTTTCGATTTTTTTCAAAAGATCCACATCAAATCCGGTCATATTGGATAATTCCTCAAAAGAAATTTCCTTGGCCTCTCTTAATCCCTTGATACGATCCCCAATGGCTTCCACACTGATCGATTCAGTTGCCTCAATATCACCTGTCAGCATTTCATAGCGATCCGATTTAGCCTCTGATGCCTGATCTTTAATATTCATGCCTGTCTCCTGTGTTCGTTTTTTCATTCATTTCAATCTTTACGTTAACGATAACTTTAGCAGAAAGAAAATGCTTGGTCAAATGTTTGATTGATATTATATATCAATGCTTCACCCAAATAAACCGAAAAAATGAACGACCAAACCCGATCATACAGCCCAGAAATTTTTGGATAATGCCCGACGTTTTTTCCACAGGTCTCCCTTTTTTTCAAAATCAACCACGCCCTTGCCTTGATCCGCGTCCGCCACTTCCCAGAAACCATTCACCGCACCGCTTAAACCACCGGACAACATTTCAAACCCCTGCGCCGTATACAGGTCTGTTTCACATCCGCGATTAATGATAAACTTCAACTGGCGGCATGCCTGCTGATTTTTAGCCCGTAGCACGTCAAGCAATGCATCCACTTCTTCATCCAGTTTATCATCTGCCACCACCCGGTTCCATAGCCCCCAGTCAACCGCCCGTTCGGCAGACATCAGCGCACCGATGATATTAATTTCCTTGGTCCGCCGCTTACCAATATAACGAGCCATTCGGGTAGTACCGCCCCACCCCGGTGTAATGCCGCTGTCAACTTCCGGCATACCCCATTGCGCCCGTTGGGTGGCAATCACAAAATCACTGGCCATGGTAATTTCAAGCCCACCACCCACGGCATAGCCATCCACGGCGCTGATGGTCATTTTGTCCAACTCTTCCAGCGCGTTTGCCATATCCTGGTAGATACGGACCCGGCGCATCACCCCATTGGCACCCTGGGTACTTTTTCCATATTCATCATCTCCCCATCGCAGCATTTCCGTGATATCATCACCAACACAAAATGACTTGCCAGCCCCTTTGATGACCACAAATTTGATGGTGGTCGATTTTTTGATGGTCTGAATAGCATCCACCAGCATATCGGATAATTCGATACTCAATGCATTGTGCACCTCCGGCCGGTTCAACAAAATCCTGGCCACATCGCCTTCCATTGATAATTCCACCGGTTTTGAACTCATAATACTCTCCTTTTTTTTATAATGATCGATAAATTAATACTTGCCCGCCTGATATTTAACACCGGACACTTAACTTGCTTTTTGCAAGCTAAATTATTAATACGGGAATTGCCTTGCTTTTTGCAAGCATTTTTTTTATTTTTTTATCCAACTGAAACTATAATAAGGAAATAAACCAAATGAAAAAATCAACCCTGCCATCTGATCACCGCACCTGCTCTGTGGCCCGGACGCTTGATATACTTGGTGATCGCTGGATTTTTTTAATATTGAGAGAAGCGTTTTTCGGCGTGCGCTACTATGATCAATTCCTGTCCAATCTCGGAATTGCCACCAATATACTATCCAACCGTCTCAAACGGCTGGTTGAAAACAATATCATGGAAAAACAAAAGGATTCAAAGGATTCAAGACGGATGAAGTATCGATTGACTGATAAAGGGAGAGACCTGTATCCCGTTACCCTTGCTTTTATGCAATGGGGAGACCGATGGCTGGCCGATGAAAATGGCCCGCCCCTGTTACTCCATCATACCCCTTGCGACCACGCCCTTGAACCGGTCATGTGCTGTGCGCATTGCAAAGAAATAATAAAAATTAAAGATGTCTCGTACGAAGAACAATCAGGGGATAACAAGGAAAACGCGTCAACTTAGTTAACGATTTGGAATGATAATTTTTCTTTTTTCAGGATCTTTTTGCTGACGGTAAAAAATGGCCGTATGGCCGATCATTCCAACCATTTCAGATCCAGTTTCTTTTTCTATCATACCGGATACGTCTTTTTTTTGTTCCTTTTCCTTAAACTCATTGAATTTGATCTTAATCAACTCATGCATGTCAAGAGCCTCATCAATCGCCTTGAATAATGAAGGAGAAACCCCCTTCTGTCCGATGAGAACCAGTGGTTTAAGGCTGTGCGCAAGACCCCTAAGATATTTCTTATGAACCCCTTTCAGTTTTTCCACATTCCCTCCATTTATATTTTTTTATTCGTTTTCCCGTCGGTACGGACATTTTATTTCTGGGCAAAACCGGCAGGGGGTTTCCCATGGCACGTGCTTTGCCCCGACCATAACGGCAGAGACGGATTTTGCCGGGATCATTGATCCGGAGCCAAGACACCGCACCCCGATTTTTTCCGGACCCAAAAATCCGCAAAGGGTTTCCTGGCCGGCTTTAAGCTTCCAGTCGCAGTACCCGGGACTGAAACGGCGGCTGCATTCATAATTATTGTTCTCAAGTTCTGTCCTTATGCTTAATTCCAGATAGTCCGCCGCTTTTTCAACAATGACCGAACCAAAGGCATCCATAACAAACGGATCAAAAAGATTTTTTTCTCTCAACGCTTCATTGATACGATCAATCTGTTTGCCCAGAGTGATAATAAAAC
>JAGGYV010000319.1 GCA_021162325.1 Desulfobacteraceae bacterium
CAGCATAATTTGGAACAATAGGGCCGTTCCGGAATCCGGGAGCCGACACACTGAATAAAAACCGCACTGTTAAAATCGGCCAGGGCGGAATCATTGTCAACCAAACGCTGCTGAAATTCCAGACCGGTCACTACCCTTGAATCCTTGCCGTAAAGATACTGATCCGGCGAATACTCGGCAGCGCCCGAAGCAATAATGGTCACACCGTGTTCCAGGGTAATTGCCGAGCTGTCCGGCACGATATTTTGCCCGCCATTCAACCCACCATTCATATTAATGGTTGTTTTAAAATTCCCGACAAATCCCTCCGCCGCCGTAATATCTGCATTGAAAAATATGTCGATGCTCTCGTTATTGCTGACCGTTTCAATCAGCCGGCCGACATATGCCTGAATATCCTCTCCCTGCCAGGTATGGAAAAGATGACGAGCCTGGCCGCCGAGGGTATCCGTCTTTTCGATCAAATAGCAGTGAAACCCCTGATCTGCCAGATCCCTGGCCGCTTCCATTCCGGTAACACCGCCGCCGATGACAAGGGCGGCATGCGTGACCGCAAACGTGGGTTCACTTAAAGGTTCCAGCAATCTGGCCTTTGCAACCGCCATTTCCACCATATCCTTGGATTTTCGCGTAGCAAGCTCCGGTGCATCCTTGTGGACCCATGAGCACTGATTCCGTATATTGGCCATTTCAAAAAGATACTTGTTAATTCCCGCGCTGATTAATGTTTCCTGAAACAGCGGTTCATGGGTTTTCGGTGTACAGGCTGCCACCACCGCCCGATTAAGCCGCTGCTCCTTGATGACCTGGGCGATTTTATCCTGAGTGTCCTGGGAACAGGAAAACATGTTTTGCTCCGCATACACAACACCCGGCAACCCCTTTGCAAACTCAACCACGGCAGGAACATCCACCACTCCGGCGATATTGGTACCACAACAGCAGACAAACACGCCAATACGGGGAGATTGACTCCGGACATCCAACTCTATGGGGACCTCTTTTGTTTTTGTCATGGACCAGCGGGCGCTGGAAAGCTTGCTGGCCGCCATGCCTGCCGCAGCACTGGCATCAATCACTGAAGACGGAATATCCTTGGGCGCCTGAAATGCGCCGCAAACATAAATGCCGGGCCTGGACGTATTCACGGGTTCAAAGCTGTGAGTAGCGGCGTAGTTATATTTATTTAAATCAATCCCTATCTTTTGGGCCAGAACCGCGCTTTCCCTGCTTGGCTTGAGTCCAACTGAAAGAACAACCAGATCAAATTCTTCATCAATCCGTTTTCCGGAATCACTGACATATGAAATCAGGTGCTTTCCGCTTTCCTTCACCTCGGGTGCACTGATCACTTTTGATTTGATAAACCGAATCCCGAACTCATCTTTGCCGCGATTATAATATTGCTCAAAGTCCTTGCCGTTAGTTCGGATATCAATATAAAAAATAGCCGTATCCAGATCTCCGGTGCTATGCTCTTTGGCCAGCATGGCTTCTTTCACCGCATACGTGCAGCAGACGGAAGAACAATACCCGTTGCCGCAATGATTTTCATCCCTTGATCCGACACACTGAATCCAGGCAATTTTCTTGGGTTCCTTTTTATCCGAGGGGCGGACCAGGTGACCGCCAAAAGGGCCGGATGCAGACAAAATTCTTTCAAATTCCATACTGGTGACAATATTCGGGAATTTTTTATATTCAAACGTATCATTGTCCCCCGGATCATAGGTTTCTCCACCCGGGGAAAGAATGACCGCGCCGACGTTGACCGTTATTTTTTTGGCTGTATCATTAAAATTGATAGCACCCGCCGGACATAACTTTTCACAGGCCCGGCATTTCCCCTTGGTCAGATAAATACACTGTTCGGGATCAATGGCGTATTTCAGCGGTACTGCCTGGGCATACTGCACATAAATCGCTTTCCGTTTAACCAGACCTTCATCATATTTATCGGATACTTTTTTAGGACATTTTTCCGCGCATAAGCCGCAGGCAATACACTTGTCCATATCCACATAACGGGGATGCTGAATAACACTGACGTCAAAATTTCCCTCTTCACCGTCAATGCCATCCACTTCGGATAATGTCATTAATTCTATGTTGATGTGCCGGCCGACCTCGACCAGTTTGGGTGAGATAATTCACATGGCACAATCATTGGTGGGAAACGTCTTGTCCAGCTGCGCCATCATTCCGCCAATGGAACTGGTCCGTTCGACAAGATATACATAAAAACCGGAATCGGCCAAATCCAGAGCCGCCTGCATACCGGTAATCCCCCCGCCCACAACCATCACTGAGCCGGTCTTTTCTTTTGACATTTTTTACTCCTCACTCAAAAAAGATGTAACACGACTGATATCCATTTCATTGTCGCTGATTCCCAACAAGTCACCATCGATGCCCATCCCCAAACCCAAGAGCTGAGGATAAAGAATAGCGGGCAGCGCATCATCCTGATTTCCATTTTCCGAAAGTATCCGCTTCTGCACCGTATCAAACTGAATATGGCAGTATGGGCATGCCGTGCACACATAGTGCGCCCCGGCGGCGTTTGCGTCGGTTAATTTTTTTTTCGTCAAATTCTCGGAAAGATCATCGTCAATTCCCAACACCGGGGCGCCACAGCATTCCAGCTGAAGGGGCCAGTCCACGCTTTTGGCCCCGGTCACCGTCACCAATTCATCAATTAATGAGGGATTGACCGGATCATCAAATTGGGTCACGCGACTCGGCCGCAACACATGGCATCCATAATGGGTGGCAATATTAAGATTTTTATAAGGCCTTGATATTTGCTGCTTTATGGTGTCAATGCCCACATCGTGATAAAGTACTGAAAGAAAATGTTTTATTTTTACATTACCATCATATTCCAGGCCTTCTTCGGCCAGCAAGCCGTGAACTTCCGCCTGGAGATCACCTTTCTCCGCCATTACCGCCTGGGCCTTTTTCAGGCTCCCGAAACAGCACTGGCACAGGACCAGCATATCCATCTCCATTTTTTCCGCCAACGCCAGATTCCTGACCGCTGAAAGCAAAAACGCCTTGGGGTCCGTATTTCGCATGGGATACCCGCAGCAGTTAAACTGCCGGTTATCCACCAGCGATACCCCTAACTCTTTTAATACCATCCGGGCGGAAACGTCATACTGTTTCACGCGTACCGGTATATTACATCCCAGAAACAAAGCATATTGGTTCATCTGATTCCTGCCTCGATTTAATTAATTCTCTAACTTTTGCACTGCCTTATTTTTCAATTCATATAACAAATCCGTGACTTTCACCTGCTGCGGGCAATGCTCCTGACACTGATAACAGGTCAGGCAAACCCAGAGCATCCGGGCGCCGGATGCCGCTTCCGTTAACCCCGACCCCAGACAATACATAATCTGATGAGGCAGCAGCCCCAGACTTTCCGCCGGATTTTCATAATTTTTGACCACCGGACAAACCGTGGTGCAGATCTGACACCCGAAACAACAGGAAAAATCCGTGTCATCGGAATGTAAAAGCCATTTTTTGTCTGCTTCTTCCTGTAACGCAACCGTCCGGTCAGGCCGGGTGATTTCATCAAACTCACCGGCCAGCGCCTTTTGGGTCTCCCGCAGGGGTTTTGCATAAGCTTCGTCAGACAACAGATTTCGATTCAGACCCCGAACCAGTGAAAACGGTGACAGCATCATGGGTTCAGATCCTTGTTTTTGAACCAGATCCTCCCTGACGGAGAGCCACAATTCCTTTAAATTAATCCCGGAAGGACAAACCACGGTGCAGCGATCACAATTCGTACAAAGATAAACCCCTTCGACAATAGCGCCGCGCTGAGCCTGGCTGAGTATTTTCCCGCCGGCCATGGCTTTTAAGGCAACCATCTTCTCCGATGGAAGGATATACGGATTGCCCCTGGCCTCGCTGGCCATCATGGCAGAACAGTACCGGCTACAGGTCCCGCAATGAGTACAGGCATCCAGCTCCATTACCTGCCGGGTGATGACATTTTCCTGCCGGGAGGTTTCCTTGCTCATAACGGAATTGACCAGAAGACTGACAGGCGTGGCAATGATATGAAACATTTTACTAAACGGCAGGTAAGCCAGACCAAAAAAACAGGCCAAAAAATGCAGATACCATAAAAAATTAACCGCTCCGGCATGATCCAGTCCGACGGCCACCGGCCGTAACATCCTGGCCATCGCGTAGCCGGTGAAGGCCCATTTATTGGAGGCATGACAGGATGCACAATACTCCACATTCAGTTCTTGCCCCCATTCAATCTCTTGCTGATCAAACGGTTCTTTCACGGTTGCCGAAGCCAGGCCGTATTCTTTGACCCAAAAATTCTCCAGCGCTTGAATATCCGAGTCTTCATCTAATGCCGCATATTCTTCCTGCATATCGCTAAACACGGTGGGCGATGCGATTTTCATTCCTTCCAGCAATATGCCCGAAGCCATAATCACCGCCAGAATAATGATCGCATAATAATCCATGGCATTGGTTTTCAGCCTCGGGACTTTAAAAATAAACCGACGGCAAACGGCAATCAACAACCCCGCCACGACCATCGCGCCGAATAAATCCCGTAAAAATAAATAGGGATTCAGCGTAGAATAATAGTCATTAAATATATTTTCACTGATGATCGCCTCAAGGGCATGCATAAACAGCAACAGCATAAATCCCCAGTAAATAAGGATATGCATCAGCCAGCGCAGGGGGTCCTCTTTTAACGTCCGGATCTGAAAGATGACATCTAAAATAAACACTTTTATCAGGGTCAACAGTTTGAAACTAAAAAGAATACCTGCAATGCCTTTAACCGCCGCAATCAATCTTGCGGATGTGGCAATTGTTTCCGCACCAAAGCTGATTTTTCGAGAAAACCAGGTAAAAAGTTTAAATACCAGCCCCAGGCTGAATATGCCCAACGAAATATACAGGAGTAAATCAAACACCCTATTCCCCCTAACTAATTAAATTTACAATAAATATCACATGCAACGCAAGCACGCCTTTTCAACAGCCGCCACTAATTCGTCATCGGTAAACGGCTTGGCAAGATAATCATAAGCCCCCGATTGCATTGCCTTCACCGCATTTGACACGGTGGAATAACCGGTCATGACAATAATGCATACTGCCGGCTGTTCCTTTTTAATCATTTTTAATATATCCATTCCGTCCATATCCGGAAGCATCATATCCAGCAGGACGATATGGTATTGTCCTGATTTTAAGGCAGCAAGCCCTGATTTTCCGGTTAACTGCCGGTCAACCGTGTGCCCTTTTTCCGAAAGGATAAGATGGCACGCATTACAAATAACACTTTCATCATCAATAACCAGGATATTGACAGGCTTCATTTTAAATCCCCGTTCCCTTCTTTTTGCTGCAAGTCCGAAGGCAATATGGGTAAATCCATAATAAAACAGCTTCCTTTTCCTGACTGGCTTTTAACCCGGATATCTCCCTGATGATTTTTTATAATTCCATAGCTGAGAGCCAAACCAAGCCCTGTGCCGCTTGGCTTTGTAGAAAAAAATGGATCAAAAATCTTACCAATCTCTTTTTCGCTGATACCGCAGCCATTATCGGCGATTTCGATACTTAATTTGGCGTGTTCTATATTCATCCGTGTTTTAATGGAAATAATGCCGTCTTTTTCAATCGCATGTGCCGCATTCAGCAAAATATTGATCAAAACCTGTTCAATCTGATTTTCGTCCAATAACGTTAACGGTAAATTTTTTTCCAGATCTTCATCAATGCGGATATGATGAATATAAAATTCGTTATTTAAAATCGTTAAGGCTTTATCCAGAATATCATTAATATTGGCCGGGGATTTTTGCGGTTCTTGATCCCGTGAAAATTCCAGCAGTCCCTGAATAATTACTTTACACCGTTGGGTTTCACTCATAATAATCTGAAGTCCTTCTTCCAAAGGACTTTGGGGCGGCACTTTTTTGATAAGATTGGAGCTGTAAAGTAGTATCCCGGCCAATGGATTGTTGATTTCATGGGCAATTCCGGCGGCCATACGCCCAAGGGATGACATTTTTTCCATATGAAGGGCCAGATGATTATACTGGGCCTTCTGATTTTCCATCAACTGCATCCGTTCGAGAATACAGGCAAACTGTTCTGCAATGGTAATCATGAAATCCAGTTCATCATCAGAAAACTGGCGCGGCTCAGTCAGGTATATCCGCATGAGACCAATCACTTGAGAGCTAACCGTCAAAGGGATATCCAGCATCATACGGATCCCATGATCCCATGCATGCTGAGGATATGCGACCTGTGGCGCATTTAAAATATCGGTGATAATATGAATTTTTTTGCCGTCATTATCCCAGGTCAGTAACTTGTCACTGCTGACCTTCCCTTTAGAGAGATAGCATTTATCCATTCCCCAGGCAGCCCGCACTTCCAACTGTTGGGTCTCTTTGTTGAGAAGTCTCACCAAAGCGCCTTTGGCGTGCAACGTCTTGGACGTTCTTCGAACGCCTAGATTCAGCACCTCTTCAAGGCTGTTCGTGGTATGCATCATGCGGATGATATCCCTGAACACCCCAAAATAATCTTTAAATATGTCTGAAGATTCCATTTAACGCCCTATTTATCATACGCTGCGAGCAAATTTTATATCATTATTGCTTATGAGTATATGCCAGTTAAATTTGCCAAACTTTTTCTATACGCCCTCTATTTTCGAATATCAACCCTTAAATTTATTTTTTTCAATTTGCCTGTTCCCTTTCACGCAGTTGTTGCGTGTAATGAATTATCCAATTGATATTACATAGAAAAAGATGATGAACCATTAAGTGGTTCATCATCTTTTTCTTTTTTATATTTGGATGTGCATTGCACATCCCAAATTTAAATTACCAGGCTTCCCGTTCGAGGCGTGTATAAATAAACATCAGCTGTTTCTGGGTAAGCTCCCCGATATTCTGGTTAATCCACCTTAAATCCCCGGACGCAATCGCTGCTTTGGCCTCATCTGAAAGCGCGTATGCATCCAAAGCCAAGGATCCCTTTTCCATCAGGTTCGTCCAGAAATTCTCATCATCGGCGGTTCGATTTAAAACCTCGATGACCTGTCGCTTCTGGATCAGTTTCTCATCCTGAGTAGCCGCCGGTTTAACAGCAGGTTTTGCATGATGCGCCTTGAGAGATTCATTGACGGTTGATTTAATCTCCGCTTCCGTGAACGGCTTGGGCAAAAAATCCCGAACCCCGAGTTTCATAGCTTCAACAGCTATAGATGTGGTGGCATATCCGCTGATAGCGATAACCTCTGTCTCCGGACTGGTTTCTTTTACTTGCCGGATAATCTCCATTCCATTAATATCCGGCAACCGAATGTCGGCCACCAGCAAATCATAGTGTCCTTGTTTGAAGGCTTCTATTGCCAGCTTTCCCGTTCCCGCCAGATAAACGTCATAGCCTTCTTCCGTTAAGACCATTTCAAGCCCTTTGGCAACATTGAGATCGTCTTCCATTACCAGAATGTGCGGATGAACTTCTTGTTGGGAACTCAGTTTTTGATTTGCCTGTGTCATAATGTGTCCTCCTTAATAAATATGAGTGATATAATTTTTTTAATGATTTATTTGTTTGAAATTAGATATTGCAATGGGTGTGCCAAGCATAGGGGGAGTATCAATATTTATTTTTTTCCAATAAATATAAAGGAGTTAAAACGTTTTCGCCAGAAATGGCAAAGATATGATCAGAAGGAAATCGTATAAAAGTTTATACAGCTATAAATCGCATAAAACAATTTTATATTATTATTACACAATGATATATCCGAATAAAAAATTATACGCAAAATTCGAAAGCGTATAATTAAATATCTGGAAAGGGACTTTAACTATTGAGGGCTGTTGAAGTGATTATTTTTCTACGGTATCCGCGAAGATATTGTGTTTTTTGATTAAAGCTGAAAAATTGGAACGCTGCATTCCCACCCGCTTAGACGCACGCGTAATATTACCATTATCAACATCCAGCGCTTTTTGAAGAAAGGCCTTCTCAATCCGGGCGAACTGTTCTTCTATCAAATGACGTTTGACGGATTTGAGTTCTTCTAAGGTATTCGGAATAGGGTCTTTTTCCTGATTCCGATGAGTCTCAAAATGATTCATAAAACTCCCGGAATCCACAACCGTCTGGTCGGTCATGATCACCAGGCGCTCAACCACATTTTTAAGCTGCCGGACATTACCGGGCCAATCATGATTGACCATCTGATTCAGTGCCTCGTCTGAAAATCCATCAATTTTTTTCCCTGTTTTGCGACAAAAAAACCTTAAAAAATGATAGGCAAGCCTCGGGATATCCTCTTTTCTCTCTCTGAGCGATGGCAGAAAAATCGGAAACACATTCATGCGATAATACAGATCCTGCCGGAACGTCCCTTCTTTCATCATGGATTTCAAATTGCGATTTGTCGCGGCAATGATGCGCACATCCGATTTACGGGTATGACTTGCCCCGACCGGCTTGTATTCAAGGGTTTCCATAACTCTGAGAAGTTTTCCCTGAATTTCCAGGCTTAAGTTGGCCACTTCATCAAGAAACAGGGTCCCCCCGTCAGCTGCTTCAAATATGCCGGCCTTATTATGCACCGCGCCGGTAAAAGCGCCCTTCACATGACCGAACAATTCACTTTCCAGAAGACTGGCCGAAAACGTACTGCAATCGGCCACAATAAACTGCCGGGAAGCCCGAAGGCTATGGGCATGGATGGAACCGGCAAAAAGCTCCTTACCGGTTCCGCTTTCCCCGTCGAGAAGCACCGTACTGTCCGTGGGGGCCACCCGTTTGATGGCCTCGAAAACATTCTTAATTAACGGATGTTCTCCCACAATCTGATTAAAATCATACCGTTGATAAAGCTGTTTGCGCAAAGACAGATTATCTTCTTTAAGGTGCTTATTTTCTAACGCTTTTTTAACTGCCTGAGTTATTTCATCGCTTGAAAACGGCTTGGCGATATAGTCGTAAGCGCCTATTTTTAAAGCCTTTACCGCGTTTTGAACCGTCGCGAATCCGGTCATCATAATAACATACGCATCCGGCTGCTTTAACCGAAGTGTTTTTAATATTTCCATTCCGCTGATATCCGGGAGCTTTATATCCAGCAAAATTACGTCATACTGTCCTGCAAGCGCCTGATGAAGTCCATCTGTGCCGGTAGCGCTGGTATCCACTGACCATCCCTCATCGGAAAAGGAAAGGCGGACACCGCTGCGGATAGCACTTTCATCATCAATAATTAAAATGGCAGGCGATTTCATTCTATTTATGGTATGCTTCGGTTATTGTAACTGCTCAGGTAGATAGGCTGTAGGCGGAAGGTAAATAGGGAAGGTGGAATAAGCTGTTTTTTTAAAATAATTTATTCAAACAGTCCTTCAGCCTAAGCCCCTTCAGTCTAACGAACCTAAGTCGTTACCGGTAATTGTTTTTCATAATTTACAGATGTCATATAGATGCATATTATATATCTATACATTTTTAAAAAAAGCAATCCGTAACATGCCCATTATCAACAGCCGAGCAAAACGCAAAATTTCCTGAACGATTATTTCCGGGATAATCTGGACTGTTTACACAATGATTAAAGTATGATATTTAAAATAATTTTCTAACTATTTTCAATAATGATAAGTGGTTATCTAATGAAAAATAAATCAGCACTATTGACGTTTATTGTTTCTATTTTTTTGATTGTCCGGCCAGGTTTGGGTCAAAATACGTTGCCCGCAGCCGCATCCAATCAACTTTCATCTCTTTCGGCACAACAAATCATCGAAAAACTGGAGACGCGATATAATGCCGCAGATTTTTCCGCCCACTTTTCCCAGGAGTCCACATTAAAAGCATTAGACATTACTGATACGGCTGCCGGAAAAGTGTGGTTCAAGCACCCCGGCATGATGCGCTGGGAATATGAACGGCCAGAAAAATATGCCATTATTTCTGATGGAAAAAATTTATGGATATACCGTCCCGAGGATAATCAGGTGGTGATCGGTGATGCAATGGCCTATTTTGGCAACGGGAAAGGTGCCAGTTTTCTGTCAAATTTTAAACTGGTCCAGGACGCCTATATCGTCAGTGTTTCAGAACCGGCCAAAGAAGATCAGTACACCTTAAAACTGGTCCCCAAACAAAAACAAATGGACTTGTCGGCCATTTTCTTAAATATTGATACAAAATCGTTTGATATTAAAAGTGTCCTGACGTTAAATGATTATGGAGATGAAACCCGGATTGAATTTTCAGATTTAATATTTGATAATCTGGATGTATCATTATTCAACTTCAGGATTCCGCCGGGTGCGGATATACTGAAACTGGATGAATAAAACATAGGGATTTCCAATTTCACCGCATCTACTGCGTCAAATGCCATATCGCATAGCGGACTATAGCGAAACAGCATTTTTCTTGTGTATGCGGCAAACTTGAAAACCCTTTAACTCCGGAGAAAATATTAATTGGGCCTTAATCATGATTCCGGGCATTGTAGGGGAGGGCTTTATGCCCTCCCGTTTCGGGCGGGGATAAACCCCGCCCCTACAAGGCAGAGATTTTCAAAAAATGGCCGAAACGATGATCAACGCCATTAATTTTTATTAAAAGAGATTTTAAAATGAATAATGATGATATAAGAGAAAAAATCAAACAACTGGCAAAAGAAAAAAACGCGATTATTATCGCCCATAATTATGAACCGCCGGAAATCCAGGATATTGCCGACTTATGTGGAGATTCTCTGGAACTCAGTATCAAGGCTTCTCAAACCGAAGCGGACATTATTGTCTTCTGCGGCGTCAAATTCATGGCAGAAACCGCATCCATTCTTTCCCCGCATAAAACAGTATTACTGCCTTGCCTGGATGCCGGATGCCCTATGGCAGACATGGTGACCCCGGAAGATTTAAAAACATGGATAGCAAAAAATCCTTCCATGCCGGTTGTCACCTATGTAAATTCCACAGCGGCCGTCAAGGCCCTGACAACTGTCTGCTGCACATCTGCCAATGTAATCAAAGTCACCAACAGTATTGATGAAAACGAAATGCTGATGGTCCCGGACAGAAATCTTGCCGGCTATGCCGCCACCCAAACAGATAAAACCATTCATAAATGGGATGGATACTGCCCGTATCATGATGCCCTGACCCGCCAACAGGTCGTTAAGCAAAAACAGGCCCACCCGGATGCATTATTCATGGCGCATCCGGAATGCCGCGCCGGAATTCTGGAACTGGCCGATAGGATCGCCAGCACGTCGGGAATGATTAAGATTGCCAAAGAATCCGACAGCACCTCCTTTATAGTGGGCACTGAAATCGGCCTGCTGTATCCCCTGCAAAAGGCAAATCCGGGCAAAACTTTTTATCCGGCCTCCCCTGCCATGGAATGCGTGGATATGAAAAAAATTACCCTGGCAGATATTGCCGACAGCCTTGAAAATGGAACCG
>JAGGYV010000273.1 GCA_021162325.1 Desulfobacteraceae bacterium
GGTTTTCGTTCAGGCACTACATAGAACATTGAGCGTAGATGCTTATCTCTGATTTTTGTGTTTTTGGGGCAAACTTTTTTAAAAACTCAAAAAGTATGAAGTGCCTAAAGTGACTAAAGTTATGGACTGCGCAAAAAACGCGATCATTTTTAAAATAAAAATTAAAAATGCCGAAGGCATTAACCATAACTTTAGCTCACCTTAAACGTTAGCTCATTTTTAACTTTTCCGGTTTATCCGGGTTAGGTAATATTTATGTAACTTCTCAATAAGTCCGGGCAAAACGATCGTTCCAGGAATCGGCCTCCAATGATTTCAATTAGTTGTAGCAACGATGGTCGTAAGCCGCCCAGACTTATTGAGAAGTTACGATTTAACTCCATAACACCTCCTTGAGATACTGATTTTACCAATGATACAGAACTTTTTTAAATCCATTTTCCGCATAAATATATAAAATTTAAATATTTGAAAAATATTGCCAGATCCGCAGGGTTTGTTTACGTCCTGTCAGCCTGAATTCATGGCACATTCTGTAATTTTTGAATTTCAATATCTGTTTTTTTCTTTTCCTGTCAATATTCACCCATCCCTCAGTGTGTGTTTTTTGAAAGATTCTCCCGCTTATGGATCATGAGCAAAATCGGATAAAGGACTTGACCTGTTTCCAAAACTTATATAAAAGCACTCCCTTGGTAAAATTAACGCAGGCAGACAATTCAAATCGATGTGTACTAAATAAGATGCATGCTTTCAATCAAAAATAGAAAAATACGGGGTTCAAATGGAAACACACGTTTCCGGCCTGTAAAATCATCTCTTCCTTCAATTTTTTTTACACAATGTAAAAAACCTGGCACAAATAGCTTTCCGATAAGCATCACATCTTTTTATCATCTTGCATAACTATTCGTTTTATCTACCTTTTTTAAAAGTATATATTTTATGCATTTTGGAATAATATATGCATTATCTCCTCGCAGACCTTGTTAAGGGAGCTGTTTATGGAAAAGAATGAGCCCATCACACAACTTAAAATAATAACCCTATTATTTAAGGAGATTATGCCCATGAAAAATTTAAGCTGTGTAATTTTTTTATTGATCCTGGCAATGAGTATCACTGCTCAGGCTGAAACCGGGAAGAATTATTTAGAAACTTCCAACTCTATTAACGCAGTATCCAACTCTGACCTGCTCGCTGAAACAGGCACCAACCCGAAGCTGGACGCCGAAACCCCTGCAATTGATACGGATTATTCCGAACCCCCCTGCCTCACCAGGCTGAGAAAAAAGAAAAAAAAACCCACCAAAGTATATAAATGGACGGGCTATGGGAAAATGCGATTTCCAGAAGATTACACTGATTTAAAGGATCTTAAAACAATTCCAAAGCGTGATTTTTTAGACGGATTGAAATACATTGCCCTTAATGATGCCGGCGACTGGTATGTCAGCTTCGGCGGCCAGGCCCGTTGGCGTTTTGATAGTTTTCGCAACTATAACTTTGGTAAAAAAATTCCCAATGATGACAATTATTTTCTCCAGCGGTATTTTGCTCATGCGGATGTGCATATGGGAAACCATTTCCGGGTGTTCACGGAACTCAAAAGCGCGTTTGTCAATGAATACGATCTGGCGGGCGGACCGCGTCCGGCATCCTTGCATAATGAAATTGATGTGCACAGTGTTTTTGCAGACATTACACTGGAGCTGACCGATGACCTGGGCCTCCTGCTTCGGGGCGGCCGCTGGGAAATGAATTATGGGGTTGGTCGTATTTTTGGTTGCCGGAACTGGTCCCAGCTGCGGCGGCCGCTTGACGGCGTTAAAATACATCTGGCGTATAACCAGGATTGGTGGATTGAAGGTTTTTGGGCCAACTGGGTTGAGGTTAAAAAATACAAATTTTTTAATGACGCCAACTATGATATGGAAATATGGGGGGCTTATGCGCATATTGACCAGAAATCCGGCCTGCCGTTTAACTTTGAAACATATGTTCTGGCAAAAGACAAGCTTGATACCGCTAATGGCGATGACCGTCGCACGACGGTCGGGGGACGTATCTTCGGCGGCATTGAAGGCCTCAGCCTGTGTTACGATATTGAAGGCGGGTACCAGTTTGATTACAGTGGGGATGTGAATGTTTCCGCTGGTTTTTTTGCCATTGAAAGTTCGTATACGTTCAAGACGGTCAAAACAACGCCATGGGTCACCATCGGGTTTGACTGGGCGTCCGGCGATAGTGATCCGACGGATGACAAAATTAAAACCTTTGAAGGTGTATCCCCTTATGGCCATTACTACTTTGGCTATATAGATGAATTCGGCCGCCAGAACATCATCAGCCCCTGGGCGAGCATTGGGTGCAAGCCCTTTAAGAACCTGACCACCACGGTCTTCGGGCACTGGTTCTGGGCGGATGAAAGCGAAGACGGCATCTACAGTCCCTGCAACTGCACCAAAACATTGCGGACTGGCGGCGAGGATGTGAATAATTATATTGGATTTGAGCTTGATTTGTACGCCAAATACAAATTCAATCACCACCTGATTGGCCTGGTGGGGTACGGCTATCTGTGGGCCGGCAGTTATGTGGATGAAACCGCTGCAAACAACGGTGGCGCAGCTGACAATATCCAGCGCGTGGTTGCCCAACTGCAATTTACTTTCTAAAATATTCAGATAAAATCAACTCCGGGTCAGCGCTTGTGGTTTGCCATTTAAAGATATGGGCCACATGCGCCGGCCCGGAATCCAACCCATTGATATCTTGCCGTTCATCTCACCAGATTTTTATAATATCAAAATTGACCTTTTAAAATGATAGATAAGTTATTTTTTTCATACAGTGGTGATTCGTCACCATGAAAAGCTTTTTACGAAGCCATCAAAATTATCCGATTGACAGAATAAACGGGTTTAATTTAGCATTAATAAATTTAATTGTGTATATAATGAATTCATTTCCCCCTTGCCATAGGATAATCAGAATAATCTGACATGAAAGACCTATATCATTTTCCAATAATGCCGGATTCCGCAAATCAGCCCATACGGCTGGCGCTGAGGGAGCAGGTGGCACTGGTTCTGGACGCGTGCGTTAAGTGCCCGAAATGCATGGCCGAATGCGCATTTTTAAAAAAATACGGAACACCCAAGGCATTTGCCGATGCCTGCAACCCTTCCGACAAAAACTGGCTGTTGCTGGCCTATGAATGCAGCTTGTGCGGACTGTGCGCGTCCGTATGCCCGGTCGATCTCAACCCGGCGGCGATGTTTCTGGAAATGCGCAGGGAAGCTGTGGACCGTGGCTTTGCCCCTTCCCCTGAGCACAAGATCATAATGGATTATGAACAACGAGGGGCTTCAAAAAGATATTCTTATTACAGCCTGCCCAGAGGTTGCCATACCGTGCTGTTCCCTGGATGCACCCTCCCCGGAACCCGACCGGATTCAACCATTTCACTTTATCGGCATTTAAAAACAGCAGACCCCAATCTGGGGATTGTGCTCGACTGTTGCTGTAAACCGTCCCATGACCTGGGCCGACAGGCATTTTTTGAAGCCATGTTTAACGAGATGAAATCGTACCTCATCGATCATGATATAAAAACAATCATTGCCGCATGCCCGAACTGCTTTCAGGTATTTAAAGAATACGGCAAACCGCTGGAAGTCATCATGGCTTGCGAATCTCTTTTAAAACAAGACCTTCCAAAAGCCAGCCAGCCGATTGGCACACGGGTTATTTCTATTCACGACCCCTGTGTACTCCGGAATGAAACATCCATTCACCAGGCGATCAGAAAGCTGGCCAAAGCCAGAGGGTTTGTCATTTCGGAAATGATCCATTCCAGGGAGCATTCAATGTGTTGCGGGGAAGGCGGATCGGTGGGATTTGTGACAAAAAACTTTTCTGAGCAATGGGGAGAGAACTGCCGGCAAGAAGTAACCGGGCGGCGGCTGTTAACATATTGCGCGGGCTGCGCCAACAAATTGAACAAAAAAGTACCGACTGATCATATTCTTGACGTGATATTCAATCCATCCGCTGTGTCCACCGCAACATATCGCGTTTCCAAAGCCCCGTGGACCTACCTGAACAGACTTAAATTGAAAAGATATTTAAAAAAAAATCACCCGGCGGCCGTCAAACGGGAGCGAGAATTTTTCGTCAGTACCACCTCCAGTAAAAAACGTTCCAGGCAAGCCTTTTTATTTCCGATACGCTTTTTGTTTAATTTATATTGTTTATGCCGACAATTGTTCAAAACTTTTATGCAAAAAAAGAAACCTTGATACAAAAATTCAGAGATTAAATAAAAACCGTTACACTCAAATTTGATGGCGTCGTTAAAAATCCCATCTACTGCGTTGTAGCAGTTTTTCAGCCACTCAAGATACTACATGTATGATTTCTTGCCTGAAAAACCACTACGCCTTGTATATGGAACTTTTAACTTAGCCATCCCAATATTTTTTACGAGAGCATCAGATTTATCAAGTGAGAAAAAAAATGCCGCAGAAAATCGTAAAAGAAAAAAAATACCGCAAGCACAAAAATATATTAATAAATTTGTTCATAATATTCTCATATATTTTGATAATGAACAATTCTGTATGTGCTGCCGACCTGGGCCTGATTGAAGCGGATCAAGTGCATGACGAATCTGATGAATGGATCATTATTGATGCGCGTCCTGAAAGCATCTGGCAAAAGGGACACATCCCCGGCGCCCATTCATTATGGTGGGAAAATTTTGTTAACACCGGTGACGAAGAGTCGCCTTTCCGGATTCTACCGCCCGAAAAGTTTGCTGCCGCCCTGGGCGCTATGGGTATCAGCAAAACAACGTCCATTGCCGTTTATGGTGATGCGGGTAAAAGCTGGGGAGGGGAAGGCTGGGCTTGCTGGGTGCTGATATGGCTGGGACACGAAGGACCTGTCCGATTACTAAACGGTGGCATCCAGGCCTGGACCGAACACCAATATCCGGTAACATCCGAGCATCCGAAAAAAAACAAAAAACCAGCAGTCTACGAATTTCAGATTAACCAGTCGATTCTGATCCATGCAGTTGATATCCAAAAAGATATGAACCAATACCAGTTGATTGATACCCGTTCAACGTTTGAATGGCTGAAAGGCCACCTGCCGAAAGCCGTTCACATTTCATGGAAAAAATTTTATAAGGGGAAAAACCGAATCCCGCTTACCCCGGAAAAAACGATCGCACTCTTGCGGAAAAACGGAATTGATACCAATAAACCAATCGTATACTATTGCAGCAGCGGGCTTCGATGCTCATACCCCTGGATGGTACACGAACTGGCCGGGCTGCCGACCGCCATCAATTTTGATGGCGGTATGGCCGACTGGGAATCCACCTCTTTCCGATAATATTTGGAATAATAGACAAATTGTTTACTGATACAGTGGTAATACATCCCCACGAAAAACTTTTTACGGTTTTGCTGTGGGAATATCCCATTTTTTCATATATTTCCAGATAGCCGCCCGGCTGACCCCCACCTGCCTGCCGACCTCGGCCTTATTCCAGTTGCTGGCTTCCAGTATTTCAAGCAGAAATTCCCTTGTCATTTTTTTTTTTGTCGTCCCGGTATTTTCATCCGTTTCATGTAATTTTGCAGAATCCAGGAGATATTCCATTCGACGAATTTCAACCGGAAGGTCAAAAATATCAATATGTTCAGTTTCACACAAAACAAACGCATGTTCAATGGCATTTTCGAGCTCACGCACATTGCCAGGCCAGTTGTAATCCAGCAGAATCCGCATTGCAGCGTGACTGACACCGGCAATATGTTTGCCTGTTTTATTATTCTGCAATTTGATAAAATGACTGATCAGAATTGAAATATCCTTTTTTCTTTCCCGCAACGGCGGAATATTTATTGGAAACACTTTAAGGCGGTAATACAGATCCTCACGAAACCGGCCCTGCTGAACAAGGCTGTACAAATCCCTGTTTGTGGCCGTAATGATCCGAATATCAATTTTACGTTTTTTCGATTCCCCTACCCGCTCCAGTTCCCGCTCCTGGACAACACGAAGCAGCTTCACCTGGATAAACGGACTTATCTCTCCGATCTCATCTAAAAACAGGGTGCCGCCTTCTGCTGCCTCAAACCGCCCTATTCGATCACGAACCGCACCGGTAAACGCACCTTTTACATGCCCGAAGAGTTCGCTTTCCAAAAGAGATTCTGAAAGCGCACTGCTGTTGACGGTTAAAAAAGGCATATCTGAACGGCTGCTGTTGTAGTGCACAGCACCGGCAACAAGTTCTTTTCCGGTGCCGCTCTCCCCCTGGACGAGAATGGTGGCATCACTTGACGCTGCAGCCTTGATGGTGGAAAACACCCGCTGCATGGTGTTGCTTTTTCCAATAATATTATCAAATCGATAAATTGCACCCATCCTCCGATTGGCTTCCTCCGCTTCCTGCCGGGCCTTGTGAAGCTCCGTCAAATTGGTCACAGTCTCCACAACACCTTTAACAACACCGGTTTTATCTTTAAGAATCCGTGCGCTTTTGATTACCGGCACATCATTTCCGTTTTTATGTTTTAAAAAACATTCCTTTCCGTCAATGCGCTCGTGTTTGTAGATTCCGCACTCGATGATGCCCGCCGGACAGAATTTATTGAAACAACGGTTAAAATTAAGTAAAGAGCAGGATTTTCCCACAGCTTCTTCGGGTGTGTAGCCTGTTATCGCCGCCATTGCCGGATTCCATGACGTAATTATCCCGTTTTCATCAAGGGTAAATACACCATCTGCCATTGATTCCAGTAGCAGGTGCTCAAATTCAGAATTAAACCCATCAAAAATATGAGGTTGCATGACATATCCTTTGTAATCCGTATTTTCCAAATATTCAGACGATCATAAAATTTATATTAACATGAAACACTAAAAACCGCAACCGTAGCGCAACCCGTAGCGCAACCTTTTGGATTGAGTGGTACCAGAACAAAGATGCTCCCCGTTTCAACACCTGCCTAAAAATACCCTTTAATTTTTTTATGCCTTCAATTTTATATAATATTTCAGATAATTATTCATAGAGTAATATCGCATGGCGACGTAAAAATACCATTTAAGATATATATGGCACAAGTATTGAAATTAATACTTATCAGGAATGTAAAAATCAATGACGACTGAGCGCGAACAATTTATTTACGGCAAAAATGAATCCACTTAAAACCAAAAAAATGGACGATGATTTCACAAAGTCTAAGAAGTAATGGAGGGAATTATGGAGACAAAAAAGATCAGGTCAAAAACTGAGTTTGACACCACGATTCAAAACGGTGTCACGCTGGTTGATTTTAACGCACCATGGTGTGGGCCGTGCGTTTCTCAGGAACCGATACTTGAAAAAGTTGCCGATCAGTTTGACGGGCGGGCGGTTGTTGCTGCCATGAATATTGACAACCATCAGAAAATCGCTTTGGAACTGGGCATCAGGAGCATTCCGACGCTGATCATTTTTAAAAACAACATGGAAATTCAGCGCTTTATTGGCCTTCAACCTGAAGGAACCCTTTCCGGTGCGTTGGAAAAACTATTGGACTCATATTGAAAAAGTTATACCCGATTCATTTTCTAAAACCCGGCCCAAAACCATTTTAAATATCACAGAGCCGGAATTATATCATAAAAGGAGGTGAGGAATCATGAATAGAATAAAAATATTAATGATTATAATAATTTCCTTTGGATTTTTCGCATCCCCGGCAATTGCTGCCTGTATTCTGCCTGACGCTGACTTTTTTTATGGGCCAACGATTGACAATCAATCGGAAATAAACGTGTCAAATGACACACGGAAAAATTTGCCATCTGAAGTTGATTTAAAGAAAAAAAAATCTGCTGGATTTTTCGCATCCTCGACAATTGCTGCCTGTATTCTGCCTGACGCTGACTTTTTTTACGGGGTAACGATTGACAATCAATCGAAAACAAACGTGTCAAATGACACACGGAAAAATTTGCCATCTGAAGTTGATTTAAAGGGAAAAAAAGTTGCTGCGACACTGCCTGACGATATACTGGCCCCTGAATTTTTTTATGGTTATACGAATCTCATAACGGGGGGACGCTGATTACACGGATCAAGGAAGCGGTTTACGAATTTAAACAAAAGTAATTGATAAAATAAAACCGTGAAATCGATTTTGGAAGCAAGCGAAACAGAGTCAAAACGATAACACTTTAAAAATAAGGAGGACAGGGAAATGGCTAAAAGGCAAAAATTTATGGCGGTTCATAATAATCCGGGTCTTGACTGTGATGTCGTTCAGGCGAACTGGCGAAAAATGGCCAAGCGTGAAGATGCTACCTGGGAAAAGACTTATTACAATGATTACAGCGGCGTGCGATATTGCATATGGCGGGCGAAGAATGAAGAACAACTGAAAAAAATATTCGCCGACATGAACGTGTCCTGGGAAGCGATCACGCTTATTGAAGAGACATTCCCGGATCTATGGGGTGAAGAATGGCAGGAACATCTTGAAGCGGAAAAAACAGCAGATACCCTTGGCTCATAAAACACATATGCTTAAATACGTTAACCTATTCAAGCGACCATTGAACGGGCGGGAATAACACCCCGCCCCTACCCTGCACCCCAACCCGACAAAAAATGCATAAAATCCCATGCAGGGAGGTTTTATGCCCTCACGGATACCTTCTTATTTTTGTAACATTATTTCTGGAATCATGTACTTATAGCCAACCGGCTACTTTTTAAAACTGGAGTAATCGATGTATAAATTTAAAAAAACCTCCCTCTTTTTAATTATAACAATGCTATTTTCAGCATATCCGTTTTATGCAAAAGCAGATAACAATAGCGAATCTGTCTCCAAAAGTGTCTCGGCAATAAGTGAGAATCAAGCAGGGTTAACCCTTGAACAGTGCATTGATATCGCTCTTGAGAATAACCCTGAAATTGCGGAGAAAAAGTCGGACACAGAAACGGCGTTGGCGGAAAAGGACATCGCCCAGGGACGATTATGGCCGGAGATAAGTGCAGTTGGGGGATACACGGTTTATCGTGATGACAGGCTTATCAAACCAAGAAGACCCGGCGGATCAGACACGTTACAGTTCTCAGATGAGCTTATTTCCGGAGATATCGTTTTAAGCATGCCGTTATACATGGGTGGAAAGCTTAGAGGCGAAATTAAAGCCGCTGAACAAATCATCCAATCAACAAAACATCAACTTTCCCGAAGCCGAAGGGAATTGGTGTTCAATGTGACGAATGTTTTTTATTCGATGCTTGGTCAGCAGGCCGTTATACAGTCACTGGTATTTTCACAAAAAAATATGGAGGAACACCATAACGTCGTCCGGGATCTGCTAAACGCTCAAAAAGCGGCCAAGGTTGATTTGCTGCGAACAAGGGTTCGGCTTGCGGATATAGCGCAACAGTTACTCCGGGAACGCAATGTGTTAAACATTCAATATGCATTACTTGTCAGCCTGTTAGGCTTAGATCAAAAAGACGAATTTTTTGAAATTGAGGGAGAATTAACTGAAATTGCGTTTTCCCCCCATATTGACCAGAGCATGGCATCCGCTTTTAAAAACAGGCGAGATTATCTGTCGCTGGAATCTAAGGTCAACGCCCAGGAACAGAAACTCAATATCGCCAAAGGCGGGCGATTGCCGGATGTTTTTCTTCGGGCATCTTACGGAAACCAATGGGATGCGGATTCGAGCCAGAACAATGAAGTCGGCCTGGTGGGAATCTCGATCGAACTGCCGCTTTTTGAAGGGGGACAAATTGATGCCAGAATACGCAAGGAACGCAGTCGGTTAAAAGCACAAAAAGAATCCCTGAGAACACTGCGACTTCGCATTCGATTTGAACTGGAAACCGCAGCATTAAATATTGAATCGACGCGGGCAAGAATTAATGTGACCCAAAAAACAATTGAACAGGCTGAAGAATCTTTACGGATTGAACGCGAAAAATACACCCAGGGAAAAGGCGCCATTGTAGAAGTTTTAGATGCCCAATCAGCCATGCTGGAATCACAAAAAAATTACTACAGAGCCCTGGCGGAATACAACACGGCGTTGGCCCAATTCCGTTTGGCAAAAGGAGAGCAAAAATGAAAAGAATCATACAGTTATGGATAGCGGCAATCCTTGGAATGGCTGTCATCGGAATGCTCGGCTGCGGCTCTGACGCAGATAATAAGGGACAAAAAAAATCCAAGAAGGCCCGGTACGTTCAGGTGGCTGAGGCGAAGAAAGAACGGATTGTCGAACTCCTGGAGACTACCGGGGATGTTATTGCTGTGAACACAGTAACGATGAAGGCGACGATTGAAGGCCCCATCGCCTTTTGCCCATGGCGAGAGGGTGATCTCATTGAAGAAGTCGGGCAAAAGTTGATTGAAATCGATCGGCCTTTATATCGTCAGGAACTCCTGGCCGCCAAAGCAGCATTGGCTGTGGCGACAGCTAAACTGGAAGACCTGAAAGCCGGCGCACGCCCTGAGGAAATATCACAGGCAAAGGAATCTGTTCGGCAGCTAGCCGATTGCACCGATTTTGCCAAAGCCGACCTGGATCGGACAAGATCACTGGTCAAAAGCGGCTCACTTCCTGGAGAAATGGTAGAAAAAGCCCGTGTCAGTTATGTGAAGTGCCAAACCCAACTGGTGGCGGACGGAGAAGCCCTGGCCATGCTTGAAGAGGGACCCACAAAAACTGAAATTGCTGTCCAGCAGGCTGCTGTAGGAGAAGCGGCGGCCAAACGGGCAATTGCCCAGGCAAAGCTTGATGAATGTACACTTAAAGCGCCTTTTGCCGGTGTGGTTACCCAGGTATTTGCCCGCCCGGGGGATCTGGCCACACCGCGAGCACCGCTGATTAAACTAATGGACCCAACGTCTCTGGTCGTGCGTGCCGGATTACCGGAAAGCTGTGCCGCTGATATTGATACGGATACCGAGGTAACCGTCAGGCTGGACGCATATCCGAATCAGACATTCAAAGCAAAAATCGATCGTGTCTATCCCCGGCTTGAATGGGAGTCACGCACCCGAATCATTGAGATAAAGATCACTGATCCGGTCCAGCTGATACCGCGATTGTTTGCCAGGGTATCCGTTCAGGGCCGGGTCGCGGATGACGCCGTCGTGGTACCCGATGCGGCTATAATTACGACACCCAGAGGCGATAAAATTGTCTTTGTCGTCTCCGAAGGCAAAGCGAGCATGCGGAAAGTCTCGCTGGGGCTGGAACAGGGACAGCGTATACAGATAATTGACGGTGTGCAAGCCGGTGAGATGGTTGTTGTGGCCGGAAACCTGAACCTGAAAGATGGGGTGCCGGTTCACTTTGATAAAAAGAATCCGGCGATAGACACTCAAAAAGTTACAGGGGGTGATCCGCAATGAAGATCACCGCACTTGCACTTAAACGTCCCGTAGCCGTCACTGTTTTGGTCGTTGCCATTTTTTTCACCGGTTTGTTCAGTTTTTCACAGCTTAAAGTAAACTACTTACCTGACATTTCCTATCCGATGGTAAAAATCCATGCCTGGTGGCGGGGTGCAACAGCGGATGATATTGAGACCAATATCGCAGATCCACTGGAAGAGGTGATCTCCACCGTGGATGGTCTTGATTATATCGAGTCCTCCAGCATTGAGGGCATGTACACACTTTTGATAAATTTTACGTATGATGTCGATGTAGAGGTTGCCTTTCAGGATGTTATCGCTGCCATGGGCCGGGTGACCAAAAAATTGCCGCGTGATATGGATCCCCCTGTCGTCATCAAGGCTGACCCGTCACAATTACCTGTGATAGAGGTGATGATTACTTCTGATGAGCATGACCTTGTCTGGCTCCGCGACTGGGCAGACAATTGGCTGATTGATCGGATTGCAACGGTGCGGGGAACGGCTGGTGCCGAAGTAGTCGGTGGATTGGAACGGGAAATACGCGTTCATCTTGATCCGGATCGACTTCAGGCTTACAAACTGTCACCGGCCCGAGTGGTCAAAGCACTCTACGAAGAAAATCTCGAAACGTTTGCCGGTCGCGTGACGATTGAACCGCGCGAGATCATCGTCCGAACGATGGGCGAATTTGAAAACCTCGAAGAAATTAAAAACGTCGTTGTGGCAATATCCCCTGAGGGCGGTGAGGTCTATATCAAGGATATCGCCCATGTTGAAGATTCGCATGAGGAGATGCGGATCAGTACAAACTTTAACGGCAAGCCCTGCATTGAGTTTAAGGTATTAAAGCAGTATGCTGCCAATGCGGTTTCCGTTGCCGATGGTCTCAAAATCCGCTTAAACGAATTACGCGAACGGGGCGATATCCCGGAAGACATCCATTTCGGTTATGTGGAAGATGAGAGTACATACGTGATGGGAGCCATTCACAGTGTTGAAAGCTCAGCGCTCATTGCAGCGCTGCTCGTCATCCTGGTGGTTTATCTCTTTTTGGGGAGATGGCGCCAGGTCATCGTAATGGTCGTTGCGTTGCCGATTACGCTGCTGGCCAATTTCGCCGTGATGAAGGCTGCCGGCTTTTCAATTAATGTTTTCTCCTTAGGGGGATTGGTGGTCGCCCTGGGCGTCATTCTGGACAACTCGATTGTCGTCCTGGAAAATATTACCCGTCTAAAAGCTGAGAATGCGGACGATTACGCTCAACGCGGCACACAGGAGGTCGGCGCGGCGATTGTCACCGCAACACTGACATTTTTGGCCATCTTCCTGCCGTTTGTGTTTATTCCCGGCATGGCGGCTATCCTGTTTAAGGAACTTGTCCTTGTCGTGGGCGGGGTGGTGATGATTTCTTTGTTGGTTGCGATAACGCTCACGCCATTGCTGACAGACAGACTTTTACGGGGCGATCATGATGAACAGGCTTCCGGCATCGCCCGGGGATTTGACAGGATGATTGGTTCCGGTCTTCGGCGTTATGAGCGGTTGCTGGGAATCTGCCTGCGGGCCAAATGGCTGGTGGTGGTTATCGCGGTGATGGCATTTGGTGCAGGTCTTTGGCTGGCCGGTCTCAGCGGTACACAATTTCTACCCAAGCTTGATGATGGTCGCGTGATGGTGAAGCTTAAAATGCCTAGCGGCACTTCAGTCGCAGAGGTCGATCGCATTCTGACACGAATTGAGGACCGTCTTGACGGGCTGCCGGAAATTGAAAGCGCATTCAGGCTCGCCGGCGGCAGGGTTTTCGGACTTTACACACTGGAGGTTGGCAACGAGGGTAATTTAAATATCCAGCTAGTTCCGCGCAGCCAACGGGACATCAGTACCGGGCAGTTTATTAAAAAGATCAGACCCTGGGCGGCAGAGATACAGGCTCAGGAACCGGGCGCCAAAATTCCCGTGAAACCAAGAAAAATAAAGGGATTGCGAAAAGTTGGCGAGCAGGATGTGGAGGTCAATGTCAAGGGCAGTGATGCGGTGTTGCTCTTTGAATTCTCCGAGAAACTGGCCGCTCAAATGAACAAAACGCCGGGATTGTCCGGTGTGAATATTTCGATGGATATGACAAAACCGGAGTACCGTGTATATGTGGATCGTGCCCGGGCCTCAGCACTGGGACTTCATGTCAATCAGGTGGCCACGACATTGCGGACCCTGGTTCAAGGCTTGGTAAGCACTCAGTATCGTGATGGGACCGAGTATTATCCGATTCGTGTGATGATGCCGGAAATAACGCTTACCAGTAAGACGGACCTGGAAAATTTGATCATTGAAACCCGCAATGGCGAACCGATCTATTTACATGATATCGCAGAAGTTCGCCGGGCGGTTGGTCCCGTTGAAATATCCCGCGAGGATCAGGTAATGAGAGTGATTGTTCGGGGCGATGCCGACGGAATCAGCATCGGCGAGGCGCTTGGCCTGGCTGAGCAGGCGGCTATTGATTTGGTGCCGCCGCCGGGTGTAGAGATATCAATGGGCAGTGAGGCTCGGTTTATGGCGGAAAGCCGACGTGTGATGGGATTAATCATCGGTTTCGCGGCGCTGTTCGCCTATGTCATTTTAGCGATACAGTTCGAATCCTTTATGCTGCCGCTGTTGATCATGCTAAACGTACCCTTGACGCTGACAGGGTCCTTCCTGGCATTATTTATCACCGGTGGTGCCATTGGCGTAACCGTCCAGATCGGTGTTCTTGTGATGATGGGCGGCATTACATCCCAGGGTGTGGTATTATTGTCCCTGGCTGAGAAGTACCGCCGTGACGGGATGTCTCCGATGGAAGCGATCCGTAAAGCAGCCCCCATCCGTGTTCGACCGATCCTGATGACCCAGTTGACCACGGTATTGGGATTAGTGCCGCTGGCGCTGAATCTTGGCGAGGGTGGCGATATGCTCGTAACAATGGCCATTGCCGTAATGGGAGGATTGTTATACTCGCTCTTGCTGACGTTACTGTTCCTGCCGTCTGCCTATGGCCTGGTTTATCGCAAGGCTTGAAAGCATCCTTTTGCAAAATATATTTACACTTTTGATCACTATGCGCATACGTCGGCTCTTAACGGGGGAACTATTGATGAAGCTATAATCGGTGCCAAAGTGGTCTTGTTTTGTTTTGGTAAAAAATTTCTTGATCCAAAAGTGCTGTCCGTCCGACCAAGGGCCATAGGACTGTGCGAAACAAAGTCACATTTTGTTATTTCCTTTCTTGAAGTACCCAATCCTTCTTTGACAGGAACTATGATAAAATGGGTTCGTGATTTAACCGTACAATAAATTGCCAAGGGATTAAATGGATGAATAGAGACAATCTCGTAAAAAGCGTTTCATGGTGACGCATCACCACTGTATGAGAAAATAGCTTGTCTATCATTTCAAATGTTTATGAATGAGTTATTTGGAAGCTTTTCATGGTGACGAATCACCACTATATCGAAAAATAACTTATCAATTGTGAAAGGGTCACTTCATTCCCGTTAAATAAGTTTGTCGCCATAATCAGTCGGCACTTGTAAATTTTCAAGTCGGTCATGCGTGAGGTGCCGCTGAATCCATGTTTTTAATGGTTTGGGGCTGCAAATATAATTCTGGAATGACATAAGTCCAGACAGGGTCCGCAACGACGAAACCGGAAAGACATCTTCCCTTCGAATTTTCAACCAGATTTGTTCAAGCCGGTCTGCACCGTTGGGGGTCGGATCAGATGCAAAAAAAGCCGCATTAATCGCCCCGACCGACGCACCCACAATAAAATCCGGAATGACCCCTGTTTTGGTAAACGCCTTGAGCATGCCCACCTGGACCGCCCCAAGGCTGCCGCCGCCGGCAAAAACAAACGCGGTTTTGAAGTTTAATTTTTTCTTCATTGTTTTTTTTTAAACAAATAATATTCAATAGCGGCAACGGCGATAAAAAAATATCCGAGCAGTTCAACTCCTTCTTCGGCGGCATTTTTAACGCATCTCATATAACCGTCCGCCATCACAGATTGCCATAAAATTTGATAGCCAAATAGCCGAGAAAAAACAAACACCGTTAAAAAGCCACAAAGCGAAATGCCAAATTCGGGCCGTTTTATAAATTCAACCGCATCGCAAATAAAATTATCCTTATGCCGGTAAACCAAATACCCGAAACCCAAAGTTACCATCATGGCCATTATTTTCCAGCATCCATCAAAAATAGAGTCACAAAGAAAATCACATTCCCGGCAAAACGCCAGTGTGGCAAGCCCTGACATCAATATGGCAAACGATCGTTTCGGACGGGTTCGCGTGCCGGATATCCAAAATATAGCCACAGTCAGCACAAGCAACATTTCCTGGACAAATTCGGTATATGAAATTTCAACAAAATTTTTTTTATCTCCAAGCAATGGCCACTGGGCATCAGCAAAAATAATCAGATTAATACCCGCAACAAAGCCCCCGTAAACAATAATTTTAACAATAGCGCTTCGGATAAGTAATTTTTCGCTTTGGTTTGTCTTCAACATTTTTTATGCACTCAAACTTTGTGTCGGCAGCATGCACGCGGTGGGTGTGAGAGTTCATCCTATATTTTCGGGCTATTATGACATATCGCACAATCTTCCGGGGCAGGAAACATCTCTTATTTAGAGCCTTTCAGAATATTATCCACTAAAACAAGGAAACACACGAAAAAAATGACTGTCAATGCAATTAAAAAATTTCCTTTCCTCCATGATTAAGTTAAATAGCGGTTGAATGGAAACTCAACCTCATGTTTTACTATGTTTCGCCCATTCAATTTTATATCGATAAATATTTGATTTTCATAGGTTATTGAAAAAATATGGACGCCAATATTTTAAATATTATAAAAATCGACCAATTTTATCAATATAAAAGTAAAACTCCGGGAACATTAAAAGACATATTAAATACACTATCCGGAGTTAATGATGGATTTGGTATTAAAAAAACGATAGCAGCCGATACCGGGATTTCTTCAGATGAACATATTGAAATAATAAAATATTTAATTTATCTGACAGCCTTTTGGTTGTATGACTGATTCAGGCTGTCAATAACCACTTCAATATGGGCCGTGCAGAAATCCTTGAATGCTTTTGCAGCACCTTCAGGATCTTGTTTGATGATGCTTTCGTAAGCCCGCCGGAGATGCGTGACGACTGTTTTTAACTGATCCGGTAAACAGGTGATGGATGCCAACTGGACCCGTTCCGCCGTGGGCATGAGTTCTATTGCAATTCTTTCGATCATGGGGTTCCCGGCGATCTTTAATAGCTTATGCGCCATTTGGGTCACATTGATGATATAGAGTTTAAAATCATTGCCCTCAATACTTGTTTCCAGTTTGTTCATCATTTTTTCAAGTTCCGCAACGTCATCCGGTGAGACATTTTCCGCCGCCTTTGAAAATACAAACTGGTAGATGACAATCGCTGTCTCATAGAGATGTTGTATTCTGTCTATCGACAACGCGGTCACCTGGTAGCTTCCTTTCGGGGTTCGCTCCACCAGCCAGATTTGTTCCAGCATGCGAAGGGCGTCTCTTACCGGGCTTCGGCTCACCTCCAGTTCTTTTGAAATTTTAGTCTCAAATATCAGTTCGCCCGGTTTTAAGTCATTATGAACAATTTTATTACCTATCAGATGAAAAATCTGATCAGATAAATTATTTCGGGCCAGTAAATTGTTTTGTGCCAGTTGTTTCATCAGAATTCCTGTTTTAATGGATGCGGGTTAATTA